>NZ_JAXOJX010000086.1:0-27543 GCF_034427735.1 Azohydromonas lata | reverse complement strand
GCCGTGCCCGCCGCCGCCGATGATCACCACGTCGTAGCTGGACTGCAGCTGGGCGCGCCGCCATGCCGGCTCCCACGTCTTGTGGTGCTTCAAGCCGTTCTTGAGAAGGCTCCACCACGAGTAGGTCTGGCCCTGCATTTGTTGACTCCTGGGATAGGTCCGAATGGGGGCCATTCTTCGGTCGCGGGGCCTGCCGCGATTGTTGGAGGGCGACCTGTACTTGTCGCGCTGCGACAAGGCGTCCATGTCGCCTGCAGACAAGCCGGGGCTGCCCAATGCGACACCGATAATCCCGGCCGGCATGGAGGGAGCAGGCAATGGGGCATGAAGACGCCGCGGCGGACGCGCGCAAGTGGGTGACGGGTTGGACGGGCTCGGCGCAGGGGCCTTATCCCGCCGGCAGCCCGCTGGCGCAGCCGGACCTGCGCTTTGCCTTCCCGTCGCCCGCGCAGGGCGCGCGCGACCAGAGCTTCAGGCTCATCGTCCGGCCGGACCTGTGGGGGCCGCGCGCGCGGCTGCGCCTGAGCAATGCCTTTGGCACGCAGCCCGTGCGCTTTGCCGACGTGCACGTGGGCCTGCAGCTTGGCGGCGCCACGCTGGTGGCCGGCAGCAACCGGCGCGTGACTTTCAAAGGCACGGATGGCGTGACGCTGCCGCCGGGCGAGTCCGCCTGGAGCGACCCGGTGCCGCTGCCCTTCGTGGACGGCTTGCCTCCCGCGCTGCTGGAGGGCCGCAAGCTGGCGGTGAGCTTTCATGTCGAAGGGGACAGCGGGCCCATGACCTGGCACGCCAAGGCGCTGCAGATGTCCTACCTGACGCCGCCGGGCGCGGGCGCCCAGGGCGCCCGCGAGGACGAGCTGGCCTTTCCCTTCACCAGCGCGTCCTGGTACTTCCTGGACGCGGTGGACATGTGGATGGAGGCGGGCACGCGCTTGATCGTGGCCTTGGGCGACTCCATCACCGACGGCAGCGGCTCCACGCTCAACGGCGACGACCGCTGGCCGGACGTGCTCTCGCGCCGCCTGCACGCCGCCTTCGGCCAGCGCGTGGGCATCGTCAACGCCGGCATAGGCAGCAACCAGGTGGTTGGGCCGGCGAGTTGGTCGCCATGGAGCCCGACGGCCGGCGGCGCCTCGGCCGTGGAGCGGCTGGAGCGGGACGTGATCGGCCTCTCCGGCGTGTCCACCGTGATCTGGCTGGAAGGCACCAACGATTTCAGCCGCAACGGCAACGCCAGCGTGGAGGCGGTGACCGCCGGTTTCTGCGAGGGCGTGCGCCGCCTGCGCGCGGCCCTCCCGGGCGTGCGCGTGCTGGGCGCGACGCTGGTGCCCGCGCTGGGCAGCACCGCGGCCGCGCACGGGCACCGCGAGCAGGACGACAAGCGCCGAGCGCTCAACGATTTCATTCGCGGCGCGGGCCTGTTCGACGCCGTGCTGGACTTCGAGGCCGTGACGCTGGACGAGGCCAGCGGGCGCATGAAGGAGGCCTTCGTCCCCGACGGCACCGTGGGCGGGCCCGGCGACGGGTTGAATCCCAATCGGGCCGGCTATGTGGCGATGGCGGGCTCCATAGACCTGGGCCTGCTGGCGCCATAAGGCCGCGCCCGCTTGCACCGAAGGGAACTTCAACGCAATCCCCTGGTCGGACAGCGTTTCAACTCACGGCGTCCGCCTTCGGGACGCGCTTATGGAAGTCGCCATACTCGTCGCCCTCATCGTGCTCAACGGCCTGTTCGCCATGTCCGAGATCGCTCTCGTGACGGCCCGCAAGGCCAGGCTGCAGAAGCTCATCGATGAGGGCGACCACGCCGCCGCCGCGGCGGTCAAGCTCGGGGAAGATCCGACCCGTTTCCTCTCCGCCATCCAGATCGGCATCACTTCCATCGGCGTGCTCAACGGCATCGTCGGCGAAGCGGCACTGGCCCAGCCGCTGGCGGCCTGGCTCATGGAGCTGGGCGTGGCCGACCCCTACGCGGGTTACGGCGCCACCGGCCTGGTGGTCGTGCTCATCACCTACTTCTCCATCGTCGTGGGCGAGCTGGTGCCCAAGCGCCTGGGGCAGTCGCATCCCGAAACCCTGGCGCGGCTGGTGGCGCGGCCCATTGACGCGCTGGCCGTGGCCGCCAAGCCCTTCGTGAAGCTGCTGACCATCTCGACGCAGGCCCTGCTGAAATTGCTGGGCGTCAAGGACGGCAACAGCAACGCCGTCACCGCCGAGGAGATCCACGCCATGCTGGCCGAGGGCACGAGCGCTGGCGTGATCGAGGCGCACGAGCAGGCCATGGTGCGCAACGTCTTCCGGCTGGACGACAGGCAGATCGGCTCGCTCATGGTGCCGCGCGCCGGCGTCGTGGCGCTGGACCTCAACGAATCGTTCGAAACGCAACTGGCGCTCATCGAGCAGTCCGACCACGCGCGCTTTCCCGTCGTCAAGGGCAGCTTTGACGAGGTGCTGGGCGTGGTGAACGCGCGCCAGTGGCTGTCGCGCGCCCTGCAGGGCGGCTCGCGCAAGCTGGCCGAGCAGCCCCTGCAGCCGCCGCTTTATGTGCCCGAGACCGTGACGGGCATGGAGCTGCTGGACAACTTCCGCTCGTCGCAGGTGCAGATGGCCTTCGTCATCGACGAGTACGGCCAGATCCAGGGCATCGTGACGCTGCAGGACTTGATCGAAGCCATCACCGGCGAATTCCAGCCGCGCGATCCGGCCACCGCCTGGGCCGTGCAGCGCAAGGACGGCTCCTGGCTGCTGGACGGCCACATCCCCGTGCCCGAGCTCAAGGACAGGCTGGCGCTGGAGTCGGTGCCGGAGGAGGAGCGCGGGCGCTACCACACGCTCAGCGGCATGATCATGCTGCTCACCGGCAGGTTGCCCAAGTTGGGCGACCTGGTGGAGTGGAGCGGCTGGCGCTTCGAGATCGTGGACATGGACGACAAGATCATCGACAAGGTGCTCGCCAGCCGGCCCGCCGGCGTGGAGGCCGAACTGGCGTCCGGCCCGGCCTGAGGCCCGGCGCCCCGCTCGCCGCAGGGCTCAGGCCGGGGCCTCGGCGGGTTCGGCTGCTGCGGGCTCATAGGCCGCCTCCAGCAGGCCCAGCGGCTCCCCCGACGCCGCGCTGGCCCGCCCGCGCCGCAGGGCGCTGGCCGGGTAACCGAACACCTCGCGAAAGCGCCTGGAGAAGTTCGCGCCGTCGCTGAAGCCGCACTCCAGCGCGATCTGCGAGATCTGCAGCCGCGTGTGCTCGGTCAACCAATGCGCGTGGCGCAGCCGCAGGCGCACCGAGAAGTCGTGCGGGCTCAGGCCTATGGCCTCGCGGAAGCGCCGCTCCAGGTGGCGCAGGCTCATGTTGACGTTGCGCGCCACCTCCGACAGCGGCATGGGGCTGGACAGGCTTTGCTCCATCAGCCAGATGGCCTGGCGCACGCGCGGGTCGTCCGTGCGCTCGGCGAAGCTGGGCTGCGGCTGGGGCGTGCGCGCGGGCAGGGCGCCTTCCTCCAGCATGATGCGCAGCGCCTTGGAGGCCGCCGCCTTGCCGCAGTGGCGCTCTATCAGCCAGGCCGCCAGGTGCACGACGCTGGTGCCGCCAGCGCAGGTGAGGCGGTCGCGGTCCACCACGAACATCTCGTGCGACTCGGCCTGCAGCGTGGGGAAGTCGCGTATGAAATCCTGGTGGTGGAACCAGCTCACGCACACGCGGCGGTCCTGCAGCAGCCCGGCGCGTGCCAGGACGAAGGAGCCCGTGCACAGCCCAACCAGCGGCACCGCGCGCGAGGCCGCCAGGCGCAGGAACTCCAGCGTCGCCTTGGCCAGCCGCCTGGTGCCCTGCAGCAGCCCGCCCACGACCACGATGTAGTCGAAGGCCGCCGGGTCGCCGAAGCGCGCCGTGGGCATGAGCTCCACGCCGTTGCTGGCCACCACCGGGCGTAGCTCCTCGGCCAGCACGCTCCAGCGGCAGTGGATGGGGCGGCTGCGGTCGCCCTCGTCCGCCGCCAAGCGCAGCGCGTCCACGAAGCCGGAGAACGCCACCATGGTGAAGCCGGGCATGAGCACGAAGCCCACGTTCAGCGGCGGCCGGCCGGCCGGGGCGTTGCCGCCTTCCGCGGCGCCGTCCCGCAGCCCCGGTGCCTCAGCACTCGACGATGTTGACCGCAAGTCCGCCACGGGCTGTTTCCTTGTACTTGGTGAGCATGTCGGCGCCGGTTTCGCGCATGGTCTTGATGACCTTGTCCAGGCTCACGTGGTGCGTGCCGTCGCCGCGCAGCGCCATGCGCGCGGCGTTGAGCGCCTTCACCGAGGCAATCGCGTTGCGCTCGATGCACGGGATCTGCACCAGCCCGCCCACGGGGTCGCAGGTCAGGCCCAGGTGGTGCTCCATGCCGATCTCGGCGGCGTTCTCCACCTGCGCGGGCGTGCCGCCCATCACGGCGCACAGTGCGCCCGCGGCCATGGAGCAGGCCACGCCGACCTCGCCCTGGCAGCCCACCTCGGCGCCGGAGATGCTGGCGTTTTCCTTGTAGAGCAGGCCGATGGCGCCGGCGGTGAGCAGGAAGTCCGCCACGCCCGCGGCGTTGGCACCCGCAACGAAGCGCACGTAGTAGTGCAGCACCGCGGGGATGATGCCGGCCGCGCCGTTGGTGGGCGCCGTGACCACGCGGCCGCCGGCGGCGTTTTCCTCGTTGACGGCCAGCGCGTAGAGGTTGACCCAGTCCATCACCAGCAGCGGGTCGCCGATGGCGGCCTCGGCGCGCTCCTTCAGGTGCGCATGCAGCGAGGCGGCGCGGCGCTTGACCTTGAAGCCGCCGGGCAGGATGCCCTCGGTGGCGCAGCCGCGCGCCACGCACTGCTGCATCACGCTCCAGATGCGCGCCAGGCCCGCGTCGATCTCCTCGTCCGTGCGCCAGTGGCGCTCGTTGCGCCGCATGAGCTGCGCAATGCTGCAGTTCAGCTCCTTGGTCAGGTTGAGCAGTTGCGCGCCGGTGCGAAAGGGAAACTCCACGGCCGGCGGTGCCTTCATCAGCACGGGCGTGAGGCTGCCGTCGGCCGCCGCTTCCTGGCCGACCACGAAGCCGCCGCCCACCGAGTAGTACTCGCGCCGGTCCAACTCCACGCCCGCGGCGTTGAACGCCGTGCACGCCATGCCGTTGGCGTGAAAGGGCAGCGACTTCCTGCGGTGAAAGAGCAGGTCGCGCCGCTCGTCAAAGGCGATGTCGTGCCTGCCGTCCAGCAGCAGCCGCCCCGTGCTCCTCACCTGCTCCAGCAGGGCGGGCACCGCGTCCACGTCCACGCTGTCGGGCTCATGCCCCTGCAGCCCCAGCAGCACCGCCTTGTCGCTGCCGTGGCCGCGGCCCGTGGCGCCCAGGGAGCCGTAAAGCTGCACCTCGATGCGCTCGCAACGCTCCAGCACGCCCAGGGAATCCAGCCGCTGCACGAACATGCGCGCGGCCTTCATGGGGCCCACGGTGTGCGAGCTGGAAGGGCCGATGCCTATCTTGAACAGGTCGAAAACGCTGATGCTCATGCGGGTTCCTGCGGTTGGGCGTTGACTCGTTGGGCCCCGCGCGCGCCGTGCTCAGCGCCGCTGCGGCGTGCGGTGTCCAAGGTCTTGGGCCTCCTGGCGAGATTGCGAAAACCCTCGGCGCGTGCGCGGCGGGGCATGGGGTCCACTGTCGGAAATGTCCGCAGGAGCGACTTGTCCTGTTCCGACATGCCTTTGCCGTACTGCGCCGAAGGCGCAAGGCGTAGCTGTTCTTATATACAGGCGCCCGTGCCGCCTCTGCCGCACCGCCTGCGCCCCGGCGCCCCCATTGCGATGGACTTCATCGTGATTTCGTACACGGCATGCGAAAAGGGGATTGACATCGACGCAGTGAAGGAGGCGTGTCGTTGGCGCACCCTATGGCCTGTTGCAGGTTGGGTACGAACAACCCACCTGTGGTTGCAACCAGCGCTGTATGCGCATACAGTAGCCCGCAGGAGGTTCCCATGAGCAGGTTTCAACCGAGCGTCACCACCCAAAGCTTTCGCGAGCACTACCGTCCCGCCAGCCGGCGCGTTCCGGTCTGGTTGCAGCGGGTGTGGTATTGGCTTTGAGCCTATGAATCCAGCCCGGCGCGCGGGCTGGAGGCCGAGTCGCCCGTGGTCTCGGCCCGCAGCTTGGGCAGGAATTGCGGGTACTCGCGCTGCATGAATTCCAGCAGCGCCTCGCGCACGTGGCAGCGCAGGTCCCAGGCCTGGCCGCTGTTGGCGGCGGTCACCAGGGCGCGCAGCTGCACGGCACGGTCACCGGCTTCCGTGACCTGCAGCAGGCAAAAGCGCCTGTCCCACAGCGGGGTGGCTTCGCAGGCGCGTTTGAGCTCATCGCGCAGCGGCTGCAGCGGCATGCGGTAGTCCACCCAGATGAAGACGGTGCCGATCAGCGTGGAGGTGCTGCGCGTCCAGTTCTGGAACGGCTTTTCCACCCAGTACTGCAGCGGCACCACGAGGCGGCGCTCGTCCCAGATGCGCACCACCACGTAGGCGCCGGTGATCTCCTCGATCACGCCCCATTCGCCTTCGACCACCACCACGTCGTCCAGCCGTATGGGCTGGGTCAGGCCGATTTGCAGGCCGGCGATGAGGTTGCCCAGCACCGGCCGCGCCGCGAAGCCGGCGATGATGCCCACGATGCCGGCCGAGGCCAGCAGGCTGGCGCCGACCTGGCGCACGCCGGGCAGCGTCATCAGCATCAGCGCGCCGCCTATGACGCCCACCAAGCCGGAGAGCGTGCGCGAGAGCACGCGGGCCTGCGTGTGTATGCGCCGGGCGTTCAGGTTGTCCGCCACCGTCACCGGGTGTGCCGCGATCACCGCGCGGCCAAAGGCATTGATGCCGCTCACCAGCAGCCAGCTCACGGCGCCTATGAGCAGCATGCCGGTGATGCGCTGCACCGGCGTGAGCCCGGGCAGCGCGGCCGGCGCGGCCTGCCAGGTCAGATTCAGCGCCACCGTGCGCAGCACCAGCCGCGCCGGCCGGCGGGCGGCGTCGGCCAGGGCCGAGGCCGTGGCGTGGCCGCGCACGGCGCGGCGTATCAGCCGCTGGCCGACGTAAAAGACGAGCTCCGCCACCAGCAGCGCCAGCAGTGCCGCGCCCAGGGTGTAAAGCCATTCATCTAGCGGGGAAGGAAGCCAGTCGCGCATGCGGCGCCGTGAGGGCAGGTCCCGTGCCTGTGGTGGATGAGATCCGCGGTCTCAGCGCCGCCTGGTCGAGCCCGCGTGCTCGCGCTGCGCGCTGCGCCGCTCCTGCCACAGCGAGGCGCCGAACACCGCCATGCCGCCCAGCGCCAGCACCACGCCCACCCAGGCCGTGGAGGTCCAGCCCAGCCCGGCCGCGATGGCCACGCCGCCCAACCAGGCGCCCAACGCGTTGGCGATGTTGAAGGCCGAGTGGTTCAGCGCGGCCGAGAGCGTCTGCGCCTCGCCCGCCACGTCCATCAGCCGTATCTGCAGCGCCGGGGCGATGGCGACGATGGTGCCGATCAGGAACACGCCAATGGCCGCCGTCACCGCCTCGCCGGCCGCGAAGGCAAAGCCGCCCAACACCACCGCGTTCCACACCAGCAGCCCCGCGATGGTCCCGTGCAGCGACTTGTCCGCCAGCCGCGAGCCCACCAGGTTGCCCACCACCATGCCCGTGCCGAACAGCGCCAGCATGAAGGGCATGGCCTCCAACGACAGGCCGGCCACTTCGATCAGCGTCGGCTTGATGTAGCTGAACACCGAGAACATGCCGCCGAAGCCGATGGCGCCAATGCCCAGCGTCAGCCACACCTGCGGCCGGCCCAGCGCGCCCAGCTCGCGCAAGGGGCTGGCCCCGTGCGGCACGGGCAGCTCAGGCACGCCGCGCCGTATCAGCAGGCAGGCCAGCGCCGCGATGGCGCCCACCAGGATGAACGCCGCCCGCCAGCCCAGGTGCTGGCCCAGCCAGGCCGCGATGGGCACGCCCACCAGCGTCGCGCTGGTCAGCCCTGACATCACCAGCCCCACCGCGCTGGCGCGACGGTCCGGCGGCGCCAGCGAGGCGGCCACCAGGGCCGCCACGCCGAAATAGGTGCCGTGCGGCAGCCCGGCCATGAAGCGCAGCAGGTTGAGCGACAGGTAGCCCGGGGCCAGCGCACTGGCGAAATTGCCCGCCGCGAACAGCGCCATGAGCACCAGCAGCAGCGCCCGCCGCGGCCAGCCGGCCGCCAGCACGGCCAGCACCGGCGCGCCTATCACCACGCCCAGCGCATAGGCGCTGATCACGTGCCCCGCCTGCGGAATGCTCACCCCCAGGTCCCGCGCCACCTCCGGCAGCAGGCCCATGATCACGAACTCGCCCGTGCCGATGGCGAAGCCGCCCACGCCCAGCGCCAGCACCGAGGGCCAGAAGGCCCGCCTGCGCTGCGCGGCCGCCGTCTCGGCAACGGTCGGAGGAGAAATCAGCGGCTGTGTGGCGCTCATGGTCGGGGGCCTTGCGGGAAGTCTGGAAACAGGAACGCCCGCCGCGAGAACCGCTGCGGGCGTCCGAAAAATTGTGCTGCAGTGCAGCAAAAGCTTGCTGCCCAAGGGTTTCTACCGACGCAGGGGCGAGTCCAAAAGCGGCACGTGGCCTTGGCCAACGGGCGTCAAGGCCGCCCGCCGGATGGAAGGTCCGCAGGCTCTACGGGTTGTCCCGTGGTGAGGGTGCTCTGCAAGCAGACTAACATGTTAGCCAGAACACAGCTTCAACTCACCACCCATGCCCACCCGAGCCGTGCGCGCCAACGGCGCCGCGCCCAGCCTGCGCATGCAGGCCTATGAAAACTTCAGGCAGCAGATCCTGCAGGCCAACATCCGGCCGGGGCAGTTCGTGTCGCAGCGCGAGCTGATGCAGTTGCTGGACATGCCCTTGGGCGCCGTGCGCGAGCTCATCCCGCGCCTGGAGGCGGAAGGGCTGCTGCGCACCGTGCCGCAGCGCGGGCTGCAGATCGCCAACGTGGACGTCAAGCTGATCAAGAACGCCTTCGGCCTGCGCCGCGTGCTGGAGCGCCATGCGGCCGAGCATTTCTGCGCGACGGCCTCGGACGCTGACCTGGACGCCCTGGAGGAAGCCCATTGGGCCCTGGTGCGCCGCGCGCTGCGCGACGGCATCGACGAGCAACTGCTCACCGACGCCACCACCGTGGACTGGGGCCTGCACGACCTCATGATCGACGCGCTGGGCAACGAGCTGATCTCCGACGCCTACCGCATCAACAGCCTGCGCGTGCGCCTCATACGCCTGGAGGGCGCCACGCTGTCCGCCGACGTGCTGCTGCTGGCGCTGCGCGAGCACCTGTGGTTTTTGCAGGCGCTCAAGGCGCGTGACGCGCAGGCCGTGGCCGAGCGCATCGACCTGCACATCACCAGCGCGCTGCACCGCGTGCTGGGCCTGCCGCGGCCTGCCATCGCCTTCCGGCTGGAAGACCACCCGCAGCGCCTGCAAGACCTCCACGACACCGAACCCACCGAGAACACCGAGGACGCCTGACCGTGACGCAAGCAGTACCGGGGCGCGCCCCCCAAGCCCCGCGCGGCGACGGCCCCGCGGACGTCGTGTGCATCGCCAGCTGGAACGTGGACCTCGTGAGCCGCGTGCCGCGCCCGCCCGCGCGCGGCGAGACGCTGATGGCCGACGCCTTCGACATCAGCCCCGGCGGCAAGGGCTCCAATGCCGCCGTCGCCTGCGCCCGCCAGGGCGCGCACGTGGCGCTGGTGGCCCGCATCGGCGACGACGATTTCGGCCGCATGGGCCTGGCGCTGTGGGGCGGCGAGGGCATCAGCGCCCGCCACGTGGTGACGGCGCCGGGCGAGCGCAGCGGCGTGGCGCAGATCTTCATTTACCTGGACGGCGACAACAGCATCGCCGTCGCGCCCGGTGCGGGGGCGGGGCTGGCGGCAGCGGACGTGGAAGCCGCCAGCGCCACCATCGCCGCCGCCCGCGTGGTCATCGCCTCCTGCGAAGTGCCCTTCGAAGCGACGCTGGCGGCCTTTCGCATCGCCCGCGCCCACGGCGTGCGCACGCTGTTCAACCCCGCGCCGGCGCGGGCGCTGCCGGCCGGGCTGCTGGCGCTGGCCGACGTGGTCACCCCCAACGAGACCGAGCTGCTGGCGCTGGCGGACCTGGAGGACGGCGCCTCGCCGGACGCCGCCGCGCAGGCGCTGCTGGCGCGCGGCGTGGGCGCCGTGGTCGCCACGCTGGGCAGCGCCGGCTGCCGGCTGTGGAGCGCGGACGGCGCGGGCCACGCCGTGCCTGGCTGGCGCATGGCGTCCGTGGCCGACACCGTGGGCGCCGGCGACACCTTCACCGGCGCCCTGGCCGCGGCCCTGGCCCGCGGCGAGCCGCTGCCCGCCGCCATGGCCTGCGCCAACGCGGCGGCGGCGCTGTCCGTCACCGCCCACGGCGCCACCACCGGCATGCCCACGCTGGCGTCCACGCGCACGCTGCTGGCGACCCGGCCAAGCGCCTGACGCTGGCGCCCGCACCCGTTTCTTCTTTTGACCCATTCACGGCGGGCCGCGGCCTGCCACGGAGCACCCCATGTCACGACCCATAGAGGGCATCATTCCCGTCATGCTCACGCCCTTCGATGAGGACAACCGCATCGACTACGGCGGGCTGGAGCGGCTGATCGAGTGGTATCTGGCGCAGGGCGCCGACGCGCTTTTCGCCGTCGCGCAGTCCAGCGAGATGCAGTTCCTGAGCCTGGAGGAGCGCGCGGCGCTGGGCCGCTTCGTGGTGCAGCGCGTGGCGGGCCGCGTGCCGGTGGTCGTCTCCGGCCACGTCAGCGACGACCCGCATGGCCAGGTGCAGGAACTCACCGCCGCCGCCGACACCGGCGCCGACGCCGTGGTGCTGGTCAGCAACCACCTGGACCCGCACGCCAAAGGGACTGAGACTTTCCTCGGCAACTTGAAATGGCTGCTGGAGAAGCTGCCCAAGGACGTGCCGCTGGGCCTGTACGAGTGTCCGGCCCCTTACCGCCGGCTGCTGTCGGACGCCGAGCTCAGCGCCTGCCTGGACACCGGCCGCTTCGCGCTGCTCAAGGACGTCTCCTGCCACCTGCCCACCGTGCAGCGCCGCGTGAAGATGGCCGAGGGCTCGACGCTGGCCGTGGTCAACGCCAACGCCGCCATTGCCTACGACGCCATGAAATCCGGCTCGCGCGGTTTCACGGGCGTGTTCACCAATTTCCACCCCGACCTCTACAAATGGCTGCGCGTGTCCGGCGCCCAATATCCCGAGCTGGCCGAGGAAGTGAATAACTTCCTGGTGATTACCGCCGTGAGCGAATCCATGGGTTATCCGGCCCTGGCCAAGCTGTATCACCAGCGCCTGGGCACTTTCAAATCCATGCGCTGCCGCGCGGTGACCTACGACATTCGCGAGAAATTCTGGGCGCTGGACGAAGTGCTGGACAAGATCATGGCCGGCACGCAGGCCATGCGGCAAAAGATTGCCGCCCTGCCCAAGGCGGCTTGAGTCAGGCTGCGATCCGATCCGCTTTTTCTTTGCAGTCAAGCCCGCCGGCCTTTTCAAATGCGCGGCGGGCCAGGAGACAAATCATGCGTAATGTCCTGAAAACCACCCTGGCGTCCGCCGTTGCCGCGGGTTTGATGCTGGCCGCCACCACGGCGGCCCAAGCCGCCGATATCAAGGAGCACACCCTGCGCTTCGCTTTCCAAAGCGACAAGAACCACCCGATTGGCGTGGGCGCGCAGAAATTCGCCGACCTGGTCAGCCAGAAAAGCGGCGGCAAGATTGCCGTGAAACTGTTTCCCAACGGCACCTTGGGCGGCGACGTGCAGGTAGTTTCCTCGCTGCAGGGCGGCGTCATTGACATGACGGCCCTGAGTTCCGGCCTGCTGTCTGGCCAGGTCAAGGAATTCGTGCTGTTCGATTTGCCTTTCATGTTCACCAATGGCCGCGAGGCGGACGCCATCGTGGACGGCCCCATAGGCAAGAAATTGGGCGAGAAGCTCGCCGACAAGGGCTTGATGGCACTGGGCTACTGGGAGCTGGGGTTTCGCAACCTCACCAACAGCCGCCATCCCGTGGCCAAGCTGGAGGACTTCAAGGGCTTGAAGATCCGCGTGGTGCAGTCGCCGATCTACATCGACCTGTTCAACACCCTGGGCGCCAACGCCGTGCCCATGCCTTTCCCCGAGGTGTATTCCGCCCTGGAGCAAAAGGCCGTGGACGGGCAGGAAAATCCGCTCAAGAGCATCGAGCTGTCCAAGTTCTACGAAGTGCAGCCTTACCTGTCGCTCACGCGGCACATTTACAGCCCGCTGTCCATCCTGATGGGCAAAAAGAGCTGGGACAAGTTGAGCAAGGACGAGCAGGCGGTCATTCAGCAGTCGCTGACCGAATCGCAGGACTACCAGCGCAAATATGCGCGCGGTGAGGACGAGAAATCGCTGGGCGTGCTCAAGGGCAGCATGAAGGTGGCCGAATTGCCGCCCGCCGAAGTGGCCCGCATCCGGGAAAAAGTGAAGCCCGTGGTGGACAAGTATTCCAAGGACGTGGGCGAGCCCTTGATGAACGAGCTCAACGCGGAGCTGGCCAAGGTCCGCGCCAAATAAGCGCCGCGGTCAGTGGCAGGGCGGGAATGCGGCATTCCCGCCCGCGTTCATGTGGGATGAAGTCCTGTTTTCCGGCACTTCATCCAGCGGCTGTGGCGCCCAGGCTTTGGCCGGCAAAGGGCGAGGGGTCGAGAATCACCGGCGTGCTGTGGTAATCCAGCCCAACGCATTTGGCCGCGCCTTCCAACCAGCCGTTGCGCCAATGGCGGGCTTCCAGGGAATTGCCGCTGTAAGGGCACTGCTTGATGAATAACTCGCCGGCCATGAAACCTTCACGCCAGCATTCGTCGAGGCAAGGCATGGGCGTACTTCCTTGGTTCATTTCAATTCGCCGTTGAAATTTAGTTTGCTGCGTCAGGCAAGCTTTGATGGGTGTCAAAGCCTTTGGGCAACCTAGGGTCTGTACCCGTAGGTGTGGGGGCGAGACTTGCGCGGGCTTACCGACGACGCTTGCGGCGGCGTGACGGGCAAGGCGGGGCGGCCGGGGGAAAATCTGCGGTTTTCCCTGAGGCCGTCTTTTCCATGCCCTACCTCGCCGTCGTGACCGTCCTGTGGGCGTTCTCCTTCAGCCTCATAGGCCAGTACCTGGCCGGCCGGGTGGACAGCGACTTCGCCGTGCTCGTCCGCGTGGCCATCGCCGCGGCGGTGTTCGTTCCGCTGACGGTGTGGCGCGGGCTGCCGCGCCGCCTGGTGGCGGGCTTCTGGGTGGCGGGGGCGCTGCAGTTCGGCATCACGTACCTGTGCCTCTACCGCAGCTTCACCGTGCTCACGGTGCCGGAGGTGCTGCTGTTCACGGTGCTCACGCCCATCTACGTCACGCTCATCGACGACGCGCTGGAGGGCCGCTTCAACCGCCGCGCGCTGCTGGCCGCGGCGGTGGCCGTGGGGGGCGGGGCCATCATCCGTTTCCACAAGCTCGAAGGCGACTACCTGTGGGGCTTCGTGCTGCTGCAGGTCGCCAACGCCACTTTCGCCGCAGGCCAGGTGCTGTGCCGCCACCTGCTGGCGCGCCACCCCACGCCGCAGCCGCTGCACCGCTTCTTCGGCCACTTCTTCCTGGGCGCGCTGCTGCTGGCGCTGCCGTCTTATTGGCTGTTCGGCAACCCGGCCAAGCTGCCGCAGACCGCCGTGCAGTGGGGCGTGCTGGCCTGGATGGGTTTGTTCGCCACCGCGCTGGGCATGTACTGGTGGGTGCTGGGCAGCACCGAGGTGGACGCTGGCACGCTAGCCGTGATGAACGAGCTGCATGTGCCCGCCGGGCTGGTGGTGAACCTGCTGATCTGGAGCCGCGAGGCCGACTTGCCGCGCCTGCTGGCCGGCGGGGCCGTCATCTTTGCTTCGCTGGCGATCAACGGTTGGGGGCGGCGCGGGGCGTTGGGCAAGGCTGGCTCAGGCAGCCCATAGCCGTACGGCCACGACGGCCAGGATCACGCACAGCAACCAGCCCACCACGAATCGCCGCCACAAAGCTGGCGCCCCGCGCAGTTCCATGTAGTCCAGCGCGATGGCAAGTCCCTTGGCCAGCGACAGCGCAAAGACGATGGCCACGGGCCAGCCTTCGCCGGTGCGATGGGGCGACTCCCCCACCCACCACGAAATGCCCGTGGCCACCAGGGTTGCCAGCCACAGCGCATCGATCCGCTTGCAAGGGAGGTTCATCGCAGCACGTACACCAGAGGGAAGAGCACCACCCACAACAAGTCCACCATGTGCCAGAACACGGCTGCCGTTTCAGGGGCCTGCGTGTCGGCCGGCCCCCAGGGGCGGCGCGGCACGAGAAAAGCGACCGCCGCAACGATGAGCACCGCAGCGGCGACATGCATGAAGTGAAAGCCGGTCAGCAGGTAATAGAACATCCAGAAGTCGTCGCTCTCCAGGCCATAGCCGGCGTGCAGCTTCTGCTGGTACTCGAAGCCTTTGACGACCAGGAAGGCGGTGCCCAAGGCCGCGGCGCCCCAAAGCCACCGTGCGCCCGCGGTCGCCCTGGCGCTGCGCAGCGCCTGCACGCCCCGCGCAGCGCACCAGCTGCCGGTCAGCAGGATCACCGTGTTGAGAGCACCCAGACGCAAATCCAGGGTGGACTGGCCCGTGCGGAACACCCATGGGTCCTGCGCCCTGGCGACCGCGTACACGACGAACAGCAGGCCAAACGTGAGCATCTCCAGCGCGATGACGCACCACATCGTGATGTCGCCACTCAAGCGGCGATCGTCCGCAGCTTGCGCGGGCGGCTGCAGGGCCGCATCCGCCTGTCCCTGCGGGCTTGGCCCGACGGGCAGGTTGCTTCCGGGAATGAACATGCTGGTGATCTCCCTGCCATCCGCAAAGGGCTGGTGTGCAGCGGCGCTTCAGGCGGCAGCCATCCCGGGCGCGGCTGGCGACGGGTGGAAAGTCAGCACCTGCGCCAGGGCGCGGCGGTTGGTCATCACGTCGGCCAGCGAGTAGCGGTCCAGTACGCCGTAGAAAGCGTTCACGGCTTCTGCCAGCGGCCCCTTGAGCTCACAGCAGCCGGAGAGGATGCAGTGGCCGCCCCCCGCCTCGAAGCACTCCGCGGGCACCGCGGTGCCTTCCGTGTCGCGCACGACCTGGCCAAGGCAGATGTCCTTGGGCTGCATGGCCAGCGTCATCCCGCCGCCCTTGCCGCGGGCGGTGGCGATCCAGCCCTGCTTGCCCAGGAAGTGCACGACCTTGACGAGGTGGTGCTCGGAGATGCCGAACGCCGTGGCGATCTCGGCGATGGTGGACTTGCGGCCTGAGTTCGCGGCCAGGTAGAGGAGTACGCGCAGGCTGTAGTCGGTGAAGGCGGTGAGCTTCATGGCAGGGCGCTCGGTGTGTTTCTCGTCTGGATGTGAAAGGGAGGGCTGGCGCCCTCCCGTGCGTTTCTACTGCCGGGCCGCCGTGATGGGCAGCGCGGGCCGCGGCGCCTTGCGCCTGGCTGCCGGCCGCAGCAGCCGCCAAGCGTACAGCGCGAGGAACAGGCTGCCCGCGGCGAAGACGATGTCGCCAGGCACGCGCAGCCACACCAGGGTCTCCATCACGCCGGAGTGGATGACTGCGGGCGAGCGGGCGTACCACAGGCCCTGGGTGACGCTGGCCCACGCTTGGTAGATGCCCGCGGGCAGCAGCGACATGAACACCATCATCGCCAGGCCGACGTTGAGGCCCCAGAAGGCGGGCTTGAGCAGCCGGTCCGCGTGCAGCGAGCGCTCGAAGAGCCCGCGCAGGCAAAACAGCAGCAACCCAATGCCCAGCATGCCGTAGACGCCGAACAGCGCCGCGTGGCCGTGGGCCGCCGTCATGTTGAGGCCCTGCACGTAGTACAGCGCCGCGGGCGGGTTGATGGCAAAGCCCAGCAGGCCCGCGCCCACCGTGTTCCAGAAGCCCACGGCGACGAAGCACAGGATGGGCCACTTGTAGGCGTCCAGCCAGGGCACCGCGCGCGAGCGGCGGTACGTCTGCATCGCCTCCAGGCCGATGAGCGTCAGCGGCACGACCTCCAGGGCCGAGAACACCGCGCCCACGGCGATCACGGAGGTCGGCGTGCCCGTGAAGTACAGGTGGTGCAGCGTGCCCAGAATGCCGCCGAAGAGGAACACGATGGTTTCGGCCACGATGGCGCGGTTGGCGCTGGCCGGACGCACCAGGCCGAGGTGGGTGAAGATCAGGGCGATGACGGCGGTGGCGAAGACCTCGAAGAAGCCTTCGACCCACAGGTGCACCAGCCACCAGCGCCAGTACTCGATCATCGAGTAGTGGGTGTGCTGGCCCCAGGTCAGCGAGGTGGCATAGAAGCCGCCGATGCACGTGGCCGACAGGAACACCATGGCGATGAGGCCGCGGCTCTCCGACGGCCGCCTGAGCGCCGGCCACAAGGCGCGGCCCAGCAGGAACACCCAGAACAGCAGGCCCACGAACAGCAGCAGCTGCCACACGCGGCCCATGCTGGTGAACTCCAGCCCCTGGTTGCCCAGCCAGAACGAGAAGTCCACGCCCCGGTGCTGCAGCGTGCCCAGCCAGCCCGTGAGGGTCGAGCCCAGCACCACGACGATCAAGGCCCAGAACAGCGCATCGACGCCGAGCTTCTGGAGCTTGGGCTCCTGGCCGGAAAGCAGCGGCGCGATGTACAGGCCCGTGGCCAGCCAGGCCGTGGCGATCCAGAAGATGCCGATCTGCGTGTGGATGGTGCGGCTGGTGACGTAGGGCAGCACTTGCGCCAGCGGGATGCCGAAGAACGCCTGGCCTTCCACCGCGTAGTGCGCGGTGATGGCGCCCATGGCGATCTGCAGCAGCATCAGGGCGATGACGATGAAGAAGTACTTGCGCGTGGCCTTCATCGACGGCGTGGCCTTGAGGCCCAGGAACGGGTCCGCTTTGGGCGGCTGGGCCTCCTCGTCGTGCTGGTCGCGGCCGTGCAGCCACAGCATCGCGGCGATGCCCGCCAGCAGCAGGATGATGCTCACCATCGACCACATCGCCGCCGACGTCGACATGGTGTTGCCCACCAGCGGCTCGTGCGGCCAGTTGCTGGTGTAGGACAGTCCCGCCTCGCCCGGGCGGTCGGTGCTGGCCGCCCACGACGACCAGAAGAAGAACGCGGCGAGCGCCTGGCGGTCGGCCTTCTCGGGGAGCGCGCCTTCGGTCATCGCGTACTGCTCGCGCAGCGTGGCCAGCGACGCTTCGCTGCCGAACAGCGCCTCGTAGTGGCTGGCGACTTCACGGATGGCCTGGGCCCGCTCCCGCGACACCCGCACGGCGCCGGTGGCGTCGTCATAGGTGTTGCGGCGCATCTCGTTGCGCACCTGCGCGTCCACGAGGGCCCGGGCGTCGTCGCCGAGCGTCTGGCCGCCGCCGTGCTGCGCCGCGCGGATCTTCTGCAGCGCCACGGCTTCGCGGTGCAGCCAATCGGCCGACCAGTCCGGCGCCACGTAGCTGCCGTGGCCCCACACCGTGCCCAGTTGCTGGCCGCCGGCGGCCATCCAGGCCTGCTGGCCGCGCTGGATCTGCTCGCCGGTGAAGAGGACCGCGCCGTCCGCGGTGGCGACCGCCTTCGGGATGGGCGGCGCAAAGAGGTAGATCTGCCATCCGAGGTAGCCGAGGGCCCCGAACGACAGGACAAAAATGAGGCCGAGCCAGCGCCACAGCTTGCTGTTGGCCTTCATGGCATGTCCTGGTGCGTGTCTGGTGGATCGCTCAAGCGCCGCCGCAGGCGCCGCAGCAGCGGCCGTCAGGGTGGGGCGTTGCGCGCCGGGTGATGCGAACGTCGAGGCTCGCAGCGGAGGTGGCTGGGTCATCAGGGCTCCGTGGTGGTTGGGTAAAGGTGTATTTGGAATGCACCTAATGTAGAGACCGGACCCACCCGTTTCCTTGAACCAGTTCAAGGAACGCCGCACCGTCTGGTGGCTGACCCTGGCCCGTGCGCCCCTTTGCCTGGCGCGAGCGGGAAGGCTCGTTTAAGATGCATTTTCGTTGCACCTTTTACTGAGCCCTCCTGTGAACATCGACCGCTTCAAAGATCAGCACACCCAGATCTTCGACGCCATCGCGCAGCTTCGGCGGCATGCGCATGCCGGCATCGTCGAACACGCCGACCAGATCGCACGGCTCGTCGTGGCCATGAGCGGCGTGATCAAGCTGCATTTGGCCGCGGAAGACCACACGCTGTACCC
The DNA here is from genome assembly GCF_034427735.1 of Azohydromonas lata. Classification (NCBI taxonomy): domain Bacteria; kingdom Pseudomonadati; phylum Pseudomonadota; class Betaproteobacteria; order Burkholderiales; family Sphaerotilaceae; genus Azohydromonas; species Azohydromonas lata. The sequence continues at coordinate 9,260 of NZ_JAXOJX010000086.1, read as the reverse complement.
GGCGCTCGAAGCGGCGAACAACCGGCAGCTCTCGCAGCTTGGACGCCAGTTCCAGGTCGAAATGGCCTCGATCGCCGCGGCCTACACCGCCTTCGCACGGCAATGGAACACGGCCGCCCAGGTGCGCGCCGACCCGGACGGCTTTCGCGCGCAAGCCAACCAGGTGCTGCGCAGCGTGTTCGAGCGCATGCAGCGCGAGGACCGTGACTTCTACCCGGCCGTTGAGCGCAACCTGGCCACGCCCGCACACAGGTCGCCGTTGCCCATGTCCTGAACCGGAACCCGGCTTGGGAGGCCCGGGGAGAGCCGACCTTGCCGCTGAAAAATCCTGTGCGTGCCTGAGGGCCCAAGCAGCGTCAGGTGGCGGGCTGGCGCACGGATCACTGCGCCTTCAACACCACCAGCAGCGACTTCGCCTCCACCCGGTCGCCGGCGGCCACGAGGATCTTCTCGACCACCGCGCGGCGCTCCGCGCAGATGTGCGTCTCCATCTTCATGGCCTCCAGCGCCAGCAGCGTGTCGCCGGGCTGCACCGCCTGCCCCGGCGCGACGGCCACGGCCACCACCGCGCCCGGCATGGGGGCGGCCACGTGGTTGGGGTTGCCCGGATCGGCCAGCGGGCGGGCGCCACCCGCGCCCGCCGCCTGCGCGCTTTGCACGCGCACCGTGCGCGACTGGCCGTTGAGCTCGAACTGCACCTTCTGCGCCGCCTCGCCGTCCGGGCTCACCGACTGCAGCGCCACCAGCAGCGTCTTGCCGGGGTCGATCTCCACGGCGATCTCCTGCTGCGGCTGCGGGCCGTAGAAGAACACCGGCGTGGGCAGTTGCGAGGTGTCGCCCCAGCGGCGCTGGTGCTCGCACAGCTCGCGCATCTGCTTGGGGTACATCAGCCAGGAGGAGAGCTGGCGCTCGTCCAGCGGCTGGCCGCAGTCGGCCTCCGCCTTGGCGCGGGCGGCCTCCAGGTCCACGGGCGGCGTGTGGTCGCCGGGGCGGTAGGGCGTGGGCACGGGCTCGTCGGCCGAGAGGCGCAGCACCTTGCGCGTCAGGTCTTGCGGGAAACCGTCCGGCGGAAAGCCCAGCTCGCCCTTGAAGAGCTGCACCACGGACTCGGGGAAGGCGATCTCGCGCGCCGGGTCCTGCACGTGCGCGGGCGTGAGGTCGCTGGCCACCATCATCAGCGCCATGTCGCCAACGACCTTGGACGAGGGCGTGACCTTGACGATGTCGCCGAAGAGCCGGTTCACGTCCGCATAGGCCTGCGACACCTCGCTCCAGCGGTGCGCCAGCCCCAGCGAGCGCGCCTGCTCGCGCAAATTGGTGTACTGGCCGCCCGGCATCTCGTGGCGATACACGTCCGCCGTGCCGGAGCGGATCTCGGATTCGAACGGCGCGTAAAAGCGCCGCACGCCCTCGAAGTACGTTGAAGCCTCGTGCAGCGCCTGCGCGTTGAGCCCCGGGTCCTGCGCCGTGCCGGCCAGCGCCGCGGCGATGGCCGACAGGTTGGGCTGCGAGGTCAGGCCGCTCATGGCGTCCAGCGCGCCGTCCACCGCGTCGCAGCCGGCTTCTATGGCCGCCAGCACCGAGGCCGCGGCCGCGCCGCTGGTGTCGTGGGTGTGGAAGTGGATGGGCAGCCCGGTTTCCTCCTTCAGCGCCTTGACCAGCGCCTTGGCCGCCCGCGGCCGGCACACGCCGGCCATGTCCTTGATGGCCAGGATGTGGGCGCCCGCGCGCTGCAACTGCCGCGCGATGTCCACGTAGTACTTCAGGGCGTACTTGGGCCGCGAGACGTCGAACAGGTCGGCCGTGTAGCAGACCGTGCCTTCGCACAGCGCGCCGGCCTCCTGCACCGCGTCCATGGCCACGCGCATGTTCTCCACCCAGTTGAGCGAGTCGAACACGCGGAAGAGGTTAATCCCGCCCGCGGCGGCCTGCTGCACGAAGTGCCGCACCACGTTGTCGGCGTAGTTGGCGTAGCCCACGGCGTTGGCGCCGCGCAGCAGCATCTGGAACAGCACGTTCGGCACGCGCTGGCGCAGCTGGGCCAGGCGCTCCCAGGGGTCTTCCTTCAGGAAGCGCAGCGCCACGTCGAAGGTGGCGCCGCCCCAGCACTCCAGCGAGAAGAGCTGCGGCAGGGCGCGTGCGTAGTAGGGCGCGATGGGCAGCATGTCGGCCGTGCGCATGCGCGTGGCCAGCAGCGACTGGTGCGCGTCGCGCAGCGTGGTGTCCGTCATCAGCACGCGCTGCTGCGCCAGCATCCACTGCGCGAATTTCTGCGGGCCCAGCTGCTGCAGCAGCTGGCGCGTGCCGTCCGGTGGCGGGGTGTTGGCGTCCACGCGCGGCAGCACGGGTTTGGGCAGCGGCAGCGCCGGCAGCGTGCGGCCGCGCACCTCCGGGTTGCCGTGCACGGCGATCTCGCCGAGGAAGCCCAGCAGCTTGGTGGCGCGGTCGCGCCGCGCGGTGAAGGCCAGCAGCTCCGGCGTGTTCTCGATGAAGCGCGTGGTGATCTCGCCGGCCACGAAGGCCGGGTGGTTGATCAGGTTCTCCAGGAACTGCAGGTTCGTGGCCACGCCGCGGATACGGAACTCGCGCAGCGCGCGGTCCATGCGCTGCGTGGTTTCACTCGCCGTGGGCGCCCAGGCCGTGACTTTCACCAGCAGCGAGTCGTAGTAGGGCGTGATGACCGCGCCGCCGTAAGCCGTGCCGGCGTCCAGCCGAATCCCGAAACCCGCCGCGCTGCGGTACGCGGCCAGCCGCCCGTAGTCGGGCAAGAAACCGTTTTCGGGGTCTTCGGTGGTGACGCGGCACTGCAGTGCGTGGCCGTTGAGCGCGATGTCCGCCTGCGCCGGCACGCCCGCGCTGGGCCGGTCGTCGAGCGCGGGCAGGCCGATGTGCGCGCCCTCGCTGATGCGGATCTGCGCCTTGACGATGTCCACGCCGGTGATCATCTCCGTCACCGTGTGCTCGACCTGGATGCGCGGGTTCACCTCGATGAAGTAGCACTGGCCGCTGTCGGCATCCATGAGGAACTCGACCGTGCCCGCGTGCGTGTAGCCCACCGAGCGCATCAGGCGCAGCGCGCTGTCGCACAGCGTCGCGCGCTGCCCGGCGTCCAGGTAGGGTGCCGGGGCGCGCTCCACCACCTTCTGGTTGCGGCGCTGGGCGGTGCAGTCGCGCTCGTGCAGGTGCACGACGTTGCCGTGCAGGTCGCCCAGGATCTGCACCTCCACGTGGCGGGCGTGGCGTATGAGCTTCTCGAAGTAGACCTCGTCGTTGCCGAAGGCGGCCAGGGCCTCGCGGCGCGCGGCTTCCAGCGCGGCGGGCAGGTCGGCGGCGCGCTCGATCACGCGCATGCCCCGGCCGCCGCCGCCCCAGCTCGCCTTGAGCATCACGGGGAAGCCGACCTCCTCGGCCAGGCGCAGGCACTCGGCGGCGTCGCGCGGCAGCGGCGGCGTGGCGGGCATCACGGCCACGCCGGCGGCCACGGCCGCGTGGCGCGCGGCCACCTTGTTGCCCAGCGTGCGCATGACTTGGGGCGAGGGGCCGACCCAGCGCAGCCCGGCGGCGATCACGGCCTCGGCGAAGTCGGGGTTCTCGGAGAGGAAGCCGTAGCCGGGGTGGATGGCGTCCACGCCGCTTTGCAGCGCCACGCGCAGGATGTCCTTGCCGTCCAGGTAGGCCGCCAGCGGCTTCTGGCCTTCGCCCACGAGGTAGCTCTCGTCCGCCTTGAAGCGGTGCAGGGCGTGTCTGTCCTGCTGCGAGTAGATGGCCACCGTGCGCATGCGCATCTCGGAGGCAGCGCGCATCACGCGTATGGCGATTTCCGAGCGGTTGGCGATCAGCAGGGATCGGATGGGCGTGTGGATCATGGGAGTCCCAGGTTGTTGTCGTGTCCAGGCGCGCGCCGCGCGCGGCGGCAGCGGGCCTAGCGGCGGCGGCGCCAACAGCCCACCAGCGTGAGCACCAGCCAAAAGCATTGCGAAAGAAACGAGGCGAGGTTGAAAGCCCCTGCCAGCGAAATCAGCATGAGGGCCGGCCCAACGAGGTTGAGCAGCACCGGCGTGCGCGCCGCAGGCGGCCAGCGCAGCACCTGCACCAGGTAGTGCGCGGCCACGTAGGCGGCGCAGCCCAACAGGCCCAGGAGGTCGAGCAGGTTCAGGCCGGGCATGGCCCGCCGGCCACGCGGCCGGTGAAGGTGTCGTGCATCGGCACAAGCATAAGAAGCAAGGCCGCACCGGCTTGGCGCCAAACGTCGGCCTGCGGTCTGTTTGCGACATGCCGCGCGCGGGCCGCCGCCGCGGTATGGAAAGTGGCCGTGCGCCGCCCCGCGCGGGCCGTGCAGGCCGTGCCGTACCGGACAGGTGCTGACGCAATCGGTCAATCGCCTGTCGGCCATAGACAAGTCGCCGACGCCTGAGTTCGCCACATTGGCGCCTTGCGGACCCCCGCTGGTCCACCTTCCCCCGCGAGGTATCCCATGTCGAATTCCTTACAGCCCTCGAATCCGTCCGCCAGCCCAAGCCGCTTTGCGCTGACCGTGGTGTGCGAAAGCGCCTGCGGCCAGGTGGCCGCGGTGGCGGCCTTCCTGGAGCGGCACGGCGGCTACGTCGAGCAGTTCGCCGTCTACGACGACAAGCCGACCTCCCGCTTCTTCGTGCGTGCCGTGTTCCGCCGCGCCGAGGGCACAGAAGGCGGCGAAGGCGGCCTGGCGCGGATGCGCGAGGACTTCACGCGCCTGGCGCCCAGCATCGGCGCCATCGAATGGCGGCTGCACGACCTGGCGCAGCCGCTGCGCGTGCTGCTCATGGTCTCCAAGCTGGACCATTGCCTGCAGGACCTGCTGGGCAGCTGGCAGCGCGGCGAGATGCCCATGCAACCGGTGGCCGTGGTCTCCAACCACCCCGACCTGGCGCCCATGGCGCAGGCGCACGGCCTGCCGTTCCACCACCTGCCCGTCACCGCGGCCACCAAGCCGGCGCAGGAGGCGGCGCTGCTGCAGCTGGTGCAGCGCCACGAGGCCGACATCGTGGTGCTCGCGCGCTACATGCAGGTGCTCTCGGACGAGCTGTGCCGCAAGCTCGCCGGCCGCGTCATCAACATCCACCACAGCTTCCTGCCCGGCTTCAAGGGCGCGCGCCCCTACCACCAGGCCTACGAGCGCGGCGTCAAGCTCATCGGCGCCACGGCCCACTTCGCCACGCCGGAGCTGGACGAGGGACCCATCATCGAGCAGGAGACCGAGCGCGTGGACCACGCCGACAGCCCCGAGGACCTGCTCAACGTGGGCCGGCGCATGGAGTGCACGGTGCTCTCGCGCGCGCTGCGCAGCGTGCTGGAGCACCGCGTGTTCACCAACGGCCAGCGCACCGTGGTGCTGTAAGGGAGATGAGCATGCTCAACCGCATCGTGTTGCGCCGCCTGATGATGGACGCGCGCATCGGCGTCTACGCCTGGGAAAAGGAAGCCCCGCAGCCCATCGTCGTGGACCTGGAGTTCGACCTGCCGCACGGCGACGCCTGCTTCAGCGACGACCTGGCCGACACCGTGGACTACGCCGCCATCGTGGAGCGCCTGCGCGCCGTGGCGCTGACGCAGCCGCACCGCCTGGTGGAGGCCATGGCGCAGACCATGTGCACCGTGCTGCAGACGGAGTTCGACCTTCAATACGTGCGGCTGACGCTGATGAAGCTGGCGCCGTTCCCCGGCTCGGAAGTCGGCATCGTGGTCGAGCGCGAGCGCGCCCCCGACTTCCGCCAGGAAGCCAAGTTTTTCTCTACGTCCCGGGAAACCGCATGACCATCAGCGCTTTTGACATCTTCAAGGTCGGCATTGGCCCGTCCAGCTCGCACACCGTGGGCCCCATGCGGGCGGCGCGCCTCTTCGGCCTGCGGCTGCGGGAGCTGGGCCTGCTGGAGCGCTGCGCGCGCGTGGAAGTCCAGCTCTTCGGCTCGCTGGGCTCCACGGGCCGCGGCCACGGCACCGACAAGGCCGTGCTGCTGGGCCTGCTTGGGCATGAGCCGGAATCGGTGGACGTGGACGCCATCGCCGCGCTGCTCGAAGGCATACGCAGCCAGGGGCGGCTGAGCCTGCTCGGGGCCCGGGAGGTCGCCTTCGACGAGCGGCGCGACCTCGTCTTCCACCGCCGCAAGACGCTGCCCTTCCACGCAAACGCCATGCAGTGCGCCGCCTTCGACGCGGACGGCGTGGAGCTGGAGCGGCGCGAGTACTACTCGGTGGGCGGCGGTTTCGTCGTGGGCCAGGAAGCGGCCGAGGGCGGGGGCCACAAGCCCGTGCTGGTGAAGGACGTCCCGGCGCTGCCTTACCCCTTCAGCAGCGGCGCGCAACTGCTGGAGCTGACGCAGGCCTACGACTGCAGCATCGCGCAGATCATGCGGCGCAACGAGCACCACTGGCGCAGCGACGAGGAGATCAACGCCGGGCTGCTGCGCATCTGGCGCGTGATGCAGGACTGCGTGAAGCGCGGCTGCGCGACGGAAGGCATCCTGCCCGGCGGCTTCAAGGTCAAGCGCCGTGCCGCCTCGTTGCACGCGCACCTGAAGGAGCGCGCCGAGGCCGCCATCGGCGACCCGCTGCTGGTGATGGACTGGGTCAACCTCTACGCGCTGGCCGTCAACGAGGAAAACGCCGCCGGCGGCCGCGTGGTCACGGCGCCCACCAACGGCGCGGCCGGCATCGTCCCCGCGGTGCTGCACTACTACACGCGCTTCATCCCCGGCGCCAGCGACGCGGGCGTGGTGGACTTCCTGCTCACCGCCGCCGCGATCGGCATCCTCTACAAGGAAAACGCCAGCATCTCCGGCGCCGAGGTGGGCTGCCAGGGCGAGGTCGGCGTGGCCTGCTCCATGGCCGCCGGTGCGCTGTGCGCCGTGATGGGCGGCACGCCCGCGCAGGTGGAGAACGCCGCCGAGATCGGCATGGAGCACCACCTGGGCCTGACCTGCGACCCCGTGGGCGGGCTGGTGCAGATCCCGTGCATCGAGCGCAACGCGATTGCCTCGGTGAAGGCGCTCAACGCCGCGCGCATGGCGCTGCGCGGCGACGGCACGCACCACGTGAGCCTGGACAAGGTCATCAAGACCATGCGCGAGACCGGCGCCGACATGCTCACCAAGTACAAGGAAACAGCCCGCGGCGGCCTCGCCGTGAACATCGTGGAGTGCTGAGCACCCCTTGCCTGCGGCAAGGGATTGCGTGCCCGGGAAGCCGCCCTGCGCCGCTTCCCGGGCGCCATCGAATGAGCTGATGGGACCGGCCCCCGACAACAACACAAGCGACAGGGAGGCGGCCGCGGCGCGGGCAAGGGGGGCTCGTGGCGTGGCCTACACCAATGTGGAATTCCAAACAGGGCGGCCTCTCGCGGCTGCTTTTTTCCCGGCTGTCGATCACGGCCCGCCTGCACCTGGGCTTTGGCGTCGCCCTGGTGCTGCTGCTGGCCGTGGGCGCGCTGAGCTGGCTGCAGACCAGCCTGCTGTCCGAGCGCACGCGTGTGCTGGTGGAGGAGGACGCGCGCCGCGAGTCCCTGGCCAATGACATGCAGATCGCCGTGCAGGACATGGTGATCGCGCTGGCCAACCTGTGCCTGACCGCGGAGCCGTCCGCGATCAAGGAGCTGCAAGGGGCCTTCGACGCCACGGTGGAGCGCTATCAGCAAGCCAAGGCGGCGCTGACCAAGCTGCCCATGCGCGGCGACAACCGGGGCTGGGAGGAGGCGCTCTCCAGCCTGAACGACTTCGAGCAGGGCGCGCTGCCGCCCTTCAGCCTGGTGGCCCGCATGGCCGGCGATGCCGACTTGCAGTTGCTCCAGTACTTCTATTCGACCCAGGTGTCGATTCCCCAGAAGAACTGGATGTTGAGCCTGAGCGAGCTGCGCAAGGCCATGGCCGACTCCATGGCCGCGGCGGCCCGGCAGTCCCGTGAGGACGCCCAGCGCTCGCAGTGGCTGACCGCGGCCATCGTGGCCGTTGCGGTGGCGGGGGGCGTGCTGTCGGCACTGCTGATCGCGCGCAGCATCAGCCGCCCCATGCGCCACGCGGTGGAGGTGGCCATGACGGTGGCCAAGGGCGACCTGTCGGCGGACGTCGGCAGCGAGCAGCGCGACGAGATCGGCGAGCTGCTGCGCTCCTTGGGCCGCATGCAGGAGGCGCTGCGCACGCTGGTGGGCGACATCCGGCGCAGCGCCGACAGCATCCAGCTCGCCTGCGGCGAGGTCGCGGCCGGCAACGCCGACCTCTCGCAGCGCACCGAGCAGGCGGCCGGCAACCTGCAGCAGACCGCCTCGGCCATGGACGAGCTCACGGGCGCGGTGCGGCAGAACGCGGAGTCCGCGGCCAGCGCCAACGACCTGGCGCTGTCGGCCTCGGAGGCGGCGCGCCGCGGCGGCGAGGTGGTGCAGCAGGTGGTGGCCGGCATGGCGGACATGGCGGCGTCCAGCCAGCGGATTGCCGACATCATCGGCGTCATCGACGGCATCGCTTTCCAGACCAACCTGCTGGCGCTCAACGCCGCCGTGGAGGCCGCGCGGGCCGGCGAGCAGGGGCGGGGCTTCGCCGTGGTGGCCGGCGAGGTGCGCGGCTTGGCGCAGCGCTCGGCCGCGGCGGCCCGCGAGATCAAGTCGCTCATCGCCGACAGCGTGCGGCGGGCCGACTCCGGCACCCGGCTGGCGCAGGACGCCGGCACCACCATGCAGGACATCATGGCCTCGGTGCAGCGCGTGACGCAGGTGCTGGACGGCATCAAGACCGCCTCGGCCGAGCAAAGCGAGGGCATCGCGCAGGTCAACGGCGCCGTGGTGCGCCTGGACGGCATGACGCAGCAGAACGCCGCGCTGGTCGAGCAAGGCGCGGCCGCCGCGCAATCGCTGCGCCAGCAGGCCCAGCGGCTGCATGGGCTGGTGGGCGTGTTCCACCTCGGCGGCTGAGCCCGCGGCCCGGGCTGGAAGCGGTGGCCCTGGTCCGGGTTCGGACCAGGGCCGTTCTCGTGGCGCTGGCCCGCCGCTCCCCAGGGCAGGATGTCGCAAACGATCATTCGTAGGTCGCAAATCCACAATCCGCCAAAGCCGTCCGTACCAAGAATCACCACATCGGAATCCATCGTGGAGAACAGTGGTGCAAGGCCAAAATTACTCGGTGTGGAGCCTTCTCAAGAACGGCTTGAAGCACCACAAGACGTGGGAGCCGGCATGGCGGCGCGCCCAACTGCAGTCCAGCTACGACGTGGTGATCGTCGGCGGCGGCGGGCACGGG
>NZ_JAXOJX010000085.1:0-27576 GCF_034427735.1 Azohydromonas lata | reverse complement strand
CGCGATGGGCATGGCGCGGGCGCCGGCCGAGCCCAGCACCCAGGCGCGCTCGCGGTCGAGCTGGCGCAGCACCTCCTGCGTGCGCTCGCGCAGGCGCTGCGGGTAGACCGCCCGCGTGTAGAAGCCGGGCACGCCCTCGTCCAGCGGCCGCCCGCTGGCGCGGGCGAAGAACCGCGTGGCCCCTGCCCCGGCCACCGAGGCGATGCTGAAGGGCGCGGCCCCGGCATCGCCCTGGCGCAGCCGGTTGTAGACGCGCTCGGCCACGGGCACGCCCGCCACCAGCGCGCGCGCTTGGGCGATGAGCTGCGGGTCGGCGCGCTGCGGCGCCCCCACCTCGCCGCCGGCCAGCAGCCGCTGCAGGTGGTGCAGCAGCGCGGCGCGCTCGGCCTCGGAAGCGGGCAGCGTGGCTTCCCAGTCCGAGGCCAGGTCGGCGCGCAGCGCCGCGGCGTCGAAGTTGCGGCCGGCGAAAAGCATCAGGTAGGCGCGCAAGGCCTCGTAGACCAGCTCGACGTGCTCGCGCGCGCCGCTGCGCAGCCGCGTCTCCAGCCGCGCGGCGATGCGGGGCTGCAAGGCCTCGCGCAGCAGCCGCGCATAGGCGTCGCCCGCGGCCGTGGCCAGCAGCTCATGCCGGTCCAGGCCCAGCGACCACAAGGCCTCCGCACCCCTTTGCGGGCCGGCCTGCGCCACGGCCTGTGCCGGCGGGCCCGCCTCGCCCGCCTCCCGCGCGAAACGCTCCACGCCGCCGAGCACGGGCAGCAGCGCCACCAGGTCCGTGGGCGCGGTGGCCTGCACCATCTGCGCCTGCTGGCGCAGCGCGGGCAGCCGCGCCGCGGCGCCGGCCAGCAAGTCCCGGTTGGCCAGGTAGGCGCGCCAGCCCAACAGCGTCACGCCCGCCGCCAGCGCCAGGCACAAGCCGCTCAAGCCCAGTTGCAGCGCCATGCGGCGGCGCTCGCGGCGCAGGTTCAGGCCCGCCAGCCCGGCCTCGGCGAAGACCACGTCGCGCAACAGCCGGGTGACGAAGAAGCTGCGCCCGCTCGGCCGCGCCGGCGCCAGCAGCCGCGCCGACAGCCCAAGCGCGCGCGCGATGCCGCCCAACGCGCGGTCCATGGGCGTGCCCTCCTGCGTGGCGCTGGTGAAGTACACGCCGCGCAGCAGCGCGGGCACAGGCACCGTGCCGGCCGCACCGGCACCCGCTTCGGCGCTCTCGGCCGCGTCGCCCCCATCCTGCGGCGCGAAGGTGGTCTGCAGCAGCTCCAGCAGCAGCTCGTGCAGCAGCCGCCACTGCTGGGGAAAGGCGAACAGCGCCGCGCGGCGCTCGCGGTCCGCCTCGGCATGCAGCCGCTCCAGCAGGTATTCGCCCAGGCGCTTTTCCAGCGCGGCGAGCTCGCTGCCGATGAGCGGCAGCGGATCGGCCGGCCCACCTTCGGCCGGCAAGGTGAAACCCCAGACCTGGGCGCGCTCGTCCTTGTCCAGGTCGGCGAAGAACTCCATGAAGCCGGCCAGCAGGTCGGTCTTGGTCACCAGCACGTAGACCGGGAAGCGCAGCCCAAGGCGCTGGCGCAGCTCGGCGATGCGCGCGCGCAGGGCCAGCGCGTGAGCGTGGCGCGCTTGCGCGTCGGCGCCCAACAGGTCGGCGATGCTGACGGTGAGCAGCACGCCGTTGATGGGCCGGCGCGGGCGGTGGCGCTTGAGCAGCTCCAGGAAACCCAGCCAGGCGGCGCGGTCCGTGGCCTGGTGGCTGTCCTGCGTGGTGTAGCGGCCGGCGGTGTCTATGAGCACGGCCTGGTCGGTGAACCACCAGTCGCAGTTGCGCGTGCCGCCCACGCCGCGCAGGGCTTGGCCGTGGCCGAGCTGCTGCGGCAGCGGGAAGTTCAAGCCGGCATTCGCCAGCGCCGTGGTCTTGCCCGCGCCGGGCGCGCCGATGATCACGTACCAGGGCAGCTCGTAAAGGTAGCGACCCGGCGACAGCAGCCGGCGCCAGGCGCCGCGCCCGCCCAAGCGCGCGCGGCGCAGTTGGGCCGCCGCCTCCTTGAAGCGCTGCCCAAGCAGCTCGACTTCGGCCGTGGGCGCCGCCGGCTCCTCCTGCGCCACCAGGCCGTCGAGCAGCCTGGCGTTGTTGCGGCGGGACTTGAGCGCCTTGCCGCCTGCCAGCGCCAGGCTCAGCGCCAGCAGCGCCGCCAGCGCCGCACCGCGCGCCGCCTCGCCGGCCAGGGGCACCACGCCGGCCACGGCCACCAGCGGGCCCACCCACCAGATGAGCGCGCCCGCGGCGAGCACGCCGGCGGCCTGCAGCAGCGGGCGCAGCCAGGGCAGCGCAGGCCGGGTCATGGCCCGGCCCCCGGCGCTGAACGACGAAACGCCTGCGTCGCCATGTCACTCCTGAGGCCGTGGCAGCCGCAGCTCGATCTCGACGCGCCGGTTGCGCGCACGGTCCTGGGCGGAGCGCCCGCCCGCGATGGGCTCGGCGTCGGCGCGGCCCTCGGCATGCAGGCGCTGCGCGTCGACGCCCTGGCGTGCGAGCTCGTCCAGCACCGCCTGCGCGCGGGCGCGCGAGAGGTGCCAGGCGCTGGGGTACTGCAGCGAGGCGGCGGGGGCGTCGTCGCTGTGGCCTATGACGGCGACCTGCCCGGGCTGGGAGCGCAGCGCCTGCGCCACGCGGCCCAGCAGCGCCGGCGCGTGCGGCTGCAGCTCGGCCCCGCCGCCCTTGAACAGCGCGTCGGCCGGCAGCGTGAGCACCGAGCGCAGCCGCTCGTCGCGCACCGCCAGCGCGCCCGCGGCCACGTCGGCCTGCAGCAGCGGCGCCAAGCGGGCCGGCCCCGCCGCGACAGCCGCATCGGCCGGCGCACGCTGGCCCAACAGCAGCGCGGGCAGCGCATGCAGCTCGCGCAGCAGCGGCTGCGCCTGCGCCGCCAGCCGAAGCTGAAAACCCAGCAGCGCCGCCAGCACCAGCGCCGCGGCCAGCAGCGCCACGCTCCACAGCGGCGGCAGGCGCAAGCCCGGCTGCAGCGGCGCGGACACCCCCTGCCAGCGCAGCGACAGGCTGCGCGCCTCGCGCGGGGGCTGCAACGCGGCGGGCCGCACCTCGGCCAGCACGCGTTCGGCGATGGCCTCCAGCCGCGCCGGCCCATCCGGCTGGCCCCGGTAGCGGCCCTCGAAGCCCAGCGCCAGGCAGACGTAGAACAGCTCCAGCACGTCGGCGTTGGCGGCCGGGTCCTGGCCCAAGCGCTCCAGCAGCTCGAAGCACTTGTCGCCCCCCAGGCGCTCCTCGTGGAATTCGCCCAGCAGCGTGCGGGCTTCCCAGGTGCCCAGGCCCCAAGGGGTGGCGGCGATCACCTCGTCCAGGAAGCTGCAAAGCAGGTAGCGCGCGGCGCTGATGCGCGGGCGCGGCACCCCGGCGACGGCGGCCTGGGCCTCGAAGTCGGCCATGTGCGCCAGGAGCTGGCGGCGCAGGCCGTCCGGGTCGGCATGCGCGCTGGAGGCACGCAGCCGCGCCACCAGCGCCAGCAGCACGCTGGCCGCGCCCAACAGCGGGTTGACGCCGGCCACCAGCCGCTGCAGCTCCACGCCCGCACGCGGCGCACGCGGCTGGGGCCCCTGCGCAGCCGGCGCTGCGGCCGGCCGGTGCGGCAGCAGCGTGCGCAGGCCGCCGGGCGCGGGCATGTGCAGCGTGGCGTCCTCGGCATCGGCGTCCGCCTGCGCGTATTGCTCGTAGTGCTCGTATTGCGTGGGCTGCGCGTATTGCGTGGATTGCGAATCGGCCTCCTTGGGCGCAGGCCCTGCGCCGGGCTGGGGCATGCGCGGCAGCCCGCCCCATGCCGCGGGTGCGGCGAACAGCGTGCGGTCCGCGTCCTCCACGTCGGGTTCACGCTGCGGCGGGAGGGCAGGCACGGCGCGGCCGGGGATCAGCGTGGCGTCTGCGTCCGCGGGCGCGGCGGCAGGCGGCGCTTGAAGGTCCGCGGCAAAAAGCGTCGCCTCGTTGTCCGCGAGCGCGGCCGCGGGTTGCGGCGCGAACAGCGTGGCCTCGTCAGCCGCCGTCGCAGCGGGCGGCGGCAGCGCGGGCGCGGGCGGACCAGCCGCCGCGTCGGCCGCGGGCGCAGGGGTCGGAGGCCCGGGTTGCATGCGTACGGCCCTCGCCCAAGCGAGCCTCAGTGGCCCGCCGCGGCCTCGCGCAGGAAGCGCTGGCGTTGCGCCTCGTCGTCGAGGCTGCGCGCCACCTCGTCGAGGAAGGCGCGGCGGCTGCCGCCGCGGGCCGCGGCGCGCTTGGTCACGACGCGGGCGATGGGACCGATGTAGGTGGTCAGCACCCGCGTGGCGTGCTCCACGTCGGCCGGGGTGAGCGCGGGCCCGCCCGTGGCCAGCGGCGTGGGCGTGGGCGTGCCGCCCATCGTGGCGCCCACGCCCAGGGTGGCCGGTGCCGGCACCGTGGCGCGGCCCAGCACCGTGCGCAGGAACACCTCGCGATCCGCGGGCTTGTCCAGGGTTTCGGCCAGGGCCGCCGCCAGCGGCCCCAGCGACTTGTGCTGCTGCGCGGCGCGGCGCACCAGCACCCGCGCCACGGGGCCGACGTGGCGGGCCAGGGCCAGCTCCACGTCCTTGAGCACGGGCGGGCTCCAGCCCGTGGGCGGCGGCGTGCTGGGCTGCGCCGGGCTCAGCACCGAGGCCGGCGCGGGCGGGTGCGCGGTGTCCGGCACCAGCGGCCGCGCCGGCGGACCCGAGGAAATGATGGTGGACTCGGAGATGGTGTCGGCCAGCGGGCGGCCGTACTGCGCCAGCAGCGCGCAGCGGAAGGCCGCGGCGCTTTGAAACCGCTCGGCCGGCGCCTTGGCCAGCGCGCGCGCCACCACGGCGTCGAACTGCGGCCAGCGGTGCTGCGGGTCCACGGCCGAGGGCGGCTCGGGGTCGTGGTAGCAGACGTCGTGCATCACCGCCTCCAGCCGGCCGCGGAAGGGCGGCTGGCGCGCCAGCAGGTGGTACAGCAGCACGCCGGCGGAGAAGATGTCCACGCGGTGGTCCAGCACGCCGCCCAAGTAGAACTCCGGCGCGATGTAGCCCGGCGTGCCCATGATGATGTTGGTGCGCGTGCGGTCGGCGGACTCGATGCGGGCGATGCCGAAGTCGGTGAGCTTGATGCGCCCGTTGCCCATCACCAGGATGTTGGCGGGCTTGATGTCGCGGTGCCAGATCTCGTGGCTGTGCGCGTACTCCAGCGCGTCCAGCAGCTGCGCCATGGTGCTGGCCACGTCGCGCTCGTCGAAGTCGGTGCGGCGGTCCAGGTACTCGCGCAGGCTGTGGCCCTGCACGTACTCCATGGCGATGTAGGCCCAGGGGCCGTCCTCGCCGTACTCGTACACCGAGACGATGCCCGGGTGGCTGAGCGTGCCCGCGGCCTGCGCCTCGCGGCGAAAGCGCTCGGACAGCGACTGCGCCTTGTCGTCGTCCTCGATCAGCTCCTTGTGGATGGTCTTGATGGCCACCGGGCGCTTGATCACCGGGTCGTAGCCGCGGTAGACGATGCCCATGGCCCCCCGGCCGATCACTTCCGTGATCGGGTACTTGCCCAGGCGTTCGGGGATGGCCATTTGTGCGGGACGGTCGGCGGCGCGCGCGGCCTCAGCCGTCGAGCATCTTCATCGCCTGGACCATGCTGGTGCGCATGCGGGCGATGGAGCGCGCGAGCACGCCGATCTCGTCGTTGGCGGTGCGCTCGAAGTCGGGGATGTCCAGCTCACCGAGGCTCACGCGGTCAGCAAAGCGCGAGAGGTGGTCCACCGGGCGAATGACCATGGCCCACAGCATCAGGTTGAGCACCACGCCGATGGCCAGGAACACGCCGGCGATCGACCCCATGAACACCGTGTAGACCCGCTCCGCGCGGTCCAGCGCCACCTTGGTGGGCACGGAGATGATTTGCGCGCCCACCACCTCGTTGAGGTTCCAGCCGAAGCCGTTGGCCGGGCCGTAGCGGTCCACCAGCGTCTTGGGAGCCACCTCCACGGAGCTGTGGCAGCGCAGGCACGCGGGGTTGGTGATGCGTATGGGGCGCGCCACGTAGAAGGAGCGGCCCGTGGGCGTGTCGCGGTCGCCTATGAGCTCGGTGGCCTCGGCGTTGCCGCGGAACTGCGTGACGATGTCGGCCTCCCACTCCACGGCGCGGTCGCGCGGGTTGGTGGGGTTGAGCACCGCCTCCTTGTAGCCGTACTCGTCGTGCTTCTTGCGCAGGTCGTTGAAGACCTCGGTGGCCGAGTATGCGGGGATGGACTGGGGCAGGAAGCTGTACTTCATCTGCGTCTCCAGCAGCGGGCCGATCTGCGCGGAGGTGTAGTTGCGCGTGGCCAGCGCGGTGTCCATGAGCAGCTTGGCGCTGCCGGCGATCTCCTCGCGCGCATTGCGCTCCAGCAGCCGCCAGGACACGAAGCCCGTGGCCGCGAAGCCCAGGGCGAAGATCAGGATGAACACCAGGTTGAACTTCAACAGCAGCTTCACGGTGAGCCTCCGGGGTCAGCGCGACGCGGGCCTGCCGGCGCCGAGGCGTGCTTGGGCAGGTACTTCTCGGGAAAGAGGATGGGGTCCCACTCGGGGTGGGCCGCCAGGTTGGACACCAGCGCGGCGCGGAAGGCCGGCTCGCGCGCCTTGGCCTTCCAGCGCTGCACCAGCGGCCGGCGCAGCGCGGGCTCGGCCTTGAGCCAGGGCTCGACGTCGGCATAGCCGAAATCCGGCGCCGCCTTGGCCGCCACGGCCTGGTCGCGCCAGCGCTCGGCGCGCAGCGGCAGCGAGTCGCGGAAAGGGCGCGGCATGTCCTGCAGCAGCCCGGACGTGGCCGCCGACACCGTCTCGCCGCGCGCACCGGGCTTGCGCTGGTACAGCACGCCTTCGCTGAGCGACTGCGGCGCGGGGGCCGCACCGGCGCCGCGCTCGGCCACGCGCACCGGGCCGCCTTCGACGAACAGCGTCAGCGCTGCGGGCAGCACGTGCAGCACCACGGTGCAGGGCGCGGATTGCAGCTCGGCCAGCGGCGTGCGCACGGCCAGCGGCACGGCCTTGCCCTCGGCCGTGGGCAGCCGCACCTTGGCCCAACCCTGCAGCACGTACAGCGAGCGCTCACTCGACGCCATCAAGAAGGCCCGCGTGGCCGGGCCCAGTTGGGCCACGCTGCGGTCGGCCAGTTCGAGCTGCATGAAGGTGGAGGCCGCCGTTTCGACGATGTCCCCCGGCGCCAGCGCCAGGCCCTCGGCCGCCCGCACGCGGCCCGCGCCGCGGTAGATCAGCGCCTCGCCTTCGAGGATGGTGATGCCCCCGGGCGCGTCGGCGGCGCGCGTGCCCAGCGGCATCGCGATCGCGGCAAACAGCATGAGCACACGCAACATGGCTTTGGCCTCCGGCAACTTTCCAACGGGGCGGCAAGCGAACCGGGGAATTAAGACCCTGGGCTGTTGGACTGTCAATTGAACCTTGGGCACCCTGAAGAGCCCCCCTGGGGAGCCAACCCCATGGAGGCCCGCCTGGGGGTGTGAGGCCGCGCCGCGACTGCCGCCAGGTGCGGCAGTAGCATGGCCCGTTGCGCTTGTGTTGCACCACGGCCCCGAGGGTTCAAACCATGCTGATCCGAGTGCTCTCCCACGGCGGCCAGCCGCTGCCGGCACCGACCGTGGCCCGCTTCGACACCGCCGGCGGCTACATCGGACGCGGCATCGACTGCACGCTGGTACTGGCCGACGCCCAACGCCTGATGTCGCGCCGCCATGCGCAGGTGAGCTGGCGCGAGGGCCGCTTTTTCATACGCCGGCTGGGCGCCAACCTCGCGGTGGAAATCGGCGGCCAGGCCCTGGGCGCGCAAGCCGAAGCGCCCCTGGCTCCAGGCATGAGCCTGCGCATAGGCCCCTACCTGCTGGAAGCCGAGGCCGAGGCCGCCGAAGCGCCCTCGCCCGCGGCGATCCGGGACTTGCCCACCCCTGCCGCTGCAGCGCCCGCCGCCCGCCCAAGCGCCTTCAGCGAGGTGCTGGGTGCTGCCGCGCCGCCCGATATGGATGCGTCCGCACCCATGCGGGCGCCTGCGGCCGGCACGCCTTCCGGGCCCGCGCCCGGCACGTCCCCCCAGCCCGCCGCGGCGAGCGCACCTGCCGCAGCCGACGCGGCGGTGCTGCTGGGGGCGCTGTATGGCGGGCTGGAGCAGCCCATGCCGCCGGCACCCACGGCGCAGGACCTGCAGCTCGTTGGCCGGCTGCTGCACGAGGCCTTGGGCGGGCTGCTGCAGTTGCTGGCCGCGCGCCACGTGGCCAAGCGCGAGCTGGGCGCGGCGGGCACGCGGCTGCAGGCACGCGAGAACAACGCCCTGAAATTCTCGCCGGACGTGGACACCGCGCTGGCGCACCTGCTGGGCCCGCTGCGCCGTGGCTTCATCCCGCCGCTGGCGGCGGTGCGCGAGGCCTTCGAGGACGTGCGCACGCACGAGATCGCGCTGCTGACCGGAGCGCGCGCGGCACTGGACGCGCAGCTCGCCCAACTCGCGCCGCAGGCCCTGGAGCCGCAGCGCCCCGGGCGCGGCGGCTGGGGCGCGCCGCTGGACGTGTGGCGCAAGGCGCAGCTGTGGGAGCGCTACTGCGCGCTGCATGCCCAGGCGCAGGCGCAACTGCAGGAACAGTCCGACCCCTTCTCGGCGCGCGCCTTCGTGGAAGCCTACGAGGCACAGCGTGAAAAGCTCTCGCGCGCGGCCGATGCGCAATGACCCGGCACCAAACCGGCGCGAAACCCGTGGCTACAATGGCCGCCTTTCCGAGGAGCGTTGCAAGGTCGGCTGTCCGCGTCAGGACCCTGGCCCCAGGCTCGGAAGCCTTTCCCAAGCAACCGCGCTCACCCGCAACGTTCGGCACGTGGGTGAGTCCGTCCTCCCGGCATGCGCGTGCGTTGCGGGCTCTGCACTGGAGCCTCCATGAACGCCGTTCTCAAGCCCGCTCAAGACTACGTCATCGCTGACGCCTCCCTGGCCGACTGGGGCCGCAAGGAAATCCGCATCGCGGAAACCGAGATGCCCGGCCTGATGGCCATCCGCGAGGAGTTCGCCGCGCAGCAGCCGCTCAAGGGCGCGCGCATCACCGGCAGCCTGCACATGACCATCCAGACCGCCGTGCTGGTGGAGACGCTGCAGGCGCTGGGCGCCGAAGTGCGCTGGGCCTCGTGCAACATCTTCTCCACCCAGGACCACGCCGCCGCCGCGCTGGTGGCCACCGGCACCCCGGTGTTCGCCTACAAGGGCGAGACGCTCAAGGACTACTGGGACTACACGCACCGCATCTTCGAGTTCGGCGCCAAGGGCAGCGAGGGCGAAGGCCCCAACATGATCCTGGACGACGGCGGCGACGCCACGCTGCTCATGCACCTGGGCAAGCGCGCCGAGAAGGACGCCAGCCTCATCGCCAACCCGACCTCCGAGGAAGAGCGCGAGCTCTTCAGCGCCATCAAGGCCAAGCTGGCCGAGGACAGCACCTGGTACTCGCGCAAGTCCGCCCAAATCGTCGGCGTGACCGAGGAGACCACCACCGGCGTGCACCGCCTCAAGGAAATGAGCGCCAAGGGCACGCTGCTGTTCCGCGCCATCAACGTCAACGACTCCGTCACCAAGAGCAAGTTCGACAACCTCTACGGCTGCCGCGAGTCGCTGGTGGACGGCATCAAGCGCGCCACCGACGTGATGATCGCCGGCAAGGTGGCCGTGGTGTGCGGCTACGGCGACGTGGGCAAGGGCTCCGCCCAGGCCCTGCGCGCGCTCAGCGCCCAGGTGTGGGTGACCGAGATCGACCCCATCAACGCGCTGCAGGCCGCGATGGAAGGCTTCAAGGTCGTGACCATGGAGTGGGCCGCCGACAAGGGCGACATCTTCGTCACCACCACCGGCAACCGCGACGTCATCACCTTCGAGCACATGGCCGCCATGAAGGACCAGGCCATCGTCTGCAACATCGGCCACTTCGACAACGAGATCCAGGTCGCCAAGCTGGAGCAGCAGTGCAAGTGGGAGGAGATCAAGCCCCAGGTGGACCACGTGGTGTTCCCGGACGGCAAGCGCATCATCCTGCTGGCCAAGGGCCGCCTGGTGAACCTGGGCTGCGCCACCGGCCACCCCAGCTTCGTGATGAGCTCCTCCTTCGCCAACCAGACCATCGCCCAGATCGAGCTGTTCACGCACAGCGACGCCTACGACGTGGGCAAGGTGTACGTGCTGCCCAAGCACCTGGACGAGAAGGTGGCCCGGCTGCACCTGAAGAAGGTCGGCGCCATGCTCACCGAGCTGAGCGACGAGCAGGCCGCGTACATCGGCGTGCCCAAGCAGGGCCCGTACAAGCCCGACACCTACCGCTACTGACAGGGAAAGCGGCAAGCGCTGCGCCGGCCGCCTGCAAGGAAGGAAGTTGCCCATGCGAGTGGACCAGCTGCTGGTGCAGCGCGGCCTGGCGCCCAGCCGCTCGGCGGCGCAGCGCCTGATACAGCGCGGCGCCGTGCGCTGGCTCTCGCCCACGGGCTGGAGCGTGCCGAAAAAGGCGGGCGACGAGCTGCCCGCCGGCTGCGAGCTGCAGGTGGCCGACGACGCCGAGCTGCGCTGGGTGTCGCGCGGCGGCCTGAAGCTCGAAGGCGCGCTGAGCGCCACCGGGCTGGACCTCGCGGGCCGCACCGCGCTGGACGTGGGCCAGAGCACCGGCGGTTTCACGCACGTGCTGCTGGCGCAGGGCGTGCAGCGCGTGGTGGGCGTGGACGTGGGCCATGGCCAGCTGCACCCCAGCCTGCGCGACGATCCGCGCGTGCACGCCTTTGAAGGCCTCAACGCCCGCCAGTTGTTGCCGCAACAGTTGGGCCAGGCCATGCCGGCCGGCGGCTTTGGCTTCGTCACCGGTGACCTGTCCTTCATCTCGCTGACGCTGGTGCTGCCGGCCCTGGCGCCGCTGCTGGCGCCGCGGGGCGACCTGTTGATGCTTGTCAAACCGCAGTTCGAGCTGCAGCCGGCGGACATCGGCAAGGGCGGCCTCGTGAAGGACGCCGCCGCCTACGCCCGCGTGGAGCAGCGCCTGCGCGACGCTTGCGCCGAGTGCGCGCTGCACGTGCAGGGCTGGCTGGACAGCCCCGTGACCGGCGGCGACGGCAACCGTGAATTCTTCGTGTGGGCGCGGCCCGCACGCCAGGGAGACGACACATGACTCAAGCCATGGCGCGGGACTTCCCGCTCAGCCTGGAGTTCTTTCCGCCCAAGACGCCCGAGGGCGTGACCAAGCTCGCGGCCGCGCGCGAGCAGCTCTACGCGCTCAAGCCGGAGTTTTGCTCCGTGACCTATGGGGCCGGCGGCTCCACGCAAAGCGGCACGCTGCAGACGGTGCAGTCCATCCTGGCCGAGGGCCACGAGGGCGCGCCGCACTTCTCGTGCATAGGCGCCAGCCGCGACTCGATACGCGAGCAACTGGCCGTGTTCAAGGCCGCGGGCATTCGCCGCATCGTGGCGCTGCGCGGCGACCTGCCCAGCGGCTTCGGCGCGGGCGCCCTGGGCGAGTTCCGCTACGCCAGCGACCTGGTGCGCTTCATCCGCGAGGAGACGGGCTCGCACTTCACCATTGAAGTCGGCGCCTATCCCGAGATGCATCCGCAGGCGCGCTCGCCGCGGGCCGACCTGCTGGCCTTCGCCACCAAGGTCGAGGCCGGCGCCAGCTCGGCCATCACGCAGATGTTCTTCAACGCCGACGCCTACTTCCGCTTCGTGGACGATGCGCGCGCACTGAACGTCAACATTCCCATCGTGCCGGGCATCATGCCCATCACCAATGCGTCGGGCATCCTGCGCTTTGCCGACGCCTGCGGCACCGAGGTGCCGCGCTGGATGCGGCTGCGGCTGGAGTCCTTCGGCGACGACACGGCCTCCATCAAGGCATTCGGCCTGGACGTGATCACGGCGCTGTGCGAGAAGCTGCTGGCCCAGGGCGTGCCTGCGCTGCACTTCTACACCATGAACCAGTCCGCCGCGGTGCTGGAACTGTGCCGCCGCCTGGGCCGCTGAGCCGGCCAATTTGATTCAGATCAGCTTTCAGGGTTGGGCCTTGCGGACGTGGCGAGTCCGCAACAACCCTGATTGACATTGCTTCAGCTCAATTCACTGGCCAGGGCCGGCGCCTTTAATCCCCTTCTGCCACACGGCTTTAACCCCGTATCGAGGAGAAGAGGACATGAAAAAGCACCTGATCGCCATCGCCGCCCTGGCCGCCCTGGCCGCCCCCCTGGCCCAAGCCCAGGACACCGGTGATTGGATCGTGCGCGGCCGTGCGCTGCATCTGGATTCGCGCAACAAGGACACCACGGGCCTGGACCTGAGCATCAACAACAAGACCTTTCCCGAAGTTGACATCAGCTACTTCTTCACGCCCAACCTGGCTGCCGAGCTGGTCCTGACGTACCCGCAGAAGCACGACCTGCGCTCCAAGGGCACCAACATCGGCACCCTGAAGCACCTGCCGCCGACCCTGAGCCTGCAGTACCACGTGACCGGCCTGCAAGGCTTCCGTCCGTACGTGGGCGCCGGCATCAACTACACCCGCTTCTCCAACCTGGACCTGCCCGCCGGCGTGGACGTTGACAAGAACAGCTTCGGCTTCGCCTTCGGCGCTGGCGTGGACATCCCGCTGCAAGGCGGCTGGCTGCTCAACGTGGACGTGAAGAAGGCTCACATCCACGCCGACGTGTCGGCCGGTGGCAAGGACCTCGGCACGCTGAAGGTCGACCCGACCCTGTTCAGCGTCGGCGTGGGCTACCGCTTCTAAGCAGTCCCTGCTCCAAAGAGAACGGCGGCCCGCGGGCCGCCGTTTTTCATGGGTGCCAGGCCTGGATGCGTTTACCGTTGCCGGCGCATCCAGCACCAAACTTCAATCAGGTTGCTGCCAAGCCAAACCCTCTTCGTTGAGGATGGCGTCCAGCGGCACGTCGTGCGGCTCGCCCTTGAGCCACGGCACCCAGCCGTGCGTGTAGGCCAGGCCCACAGTGTAGGGGCGCGGCTGCAGCGCAGCGAGCGTGCGGTCGTAGAAGCCGCCGCCGTAGCCCAGCCGCAGCCCGCCCGGCCCATAACCCACGCAGGGCACCAGCAGCATCTCGGGCTGGAAGCTCTCGGTGTCCTTGGGCTTGGGGATGCCGAACGCATCCTCCTCCATGGGACAGCCGGGCCACCACACGTGAAAGCGCAGCTGCTTGGTTTCGCGGTCAATCACCGGCAGGCCGATGCGGCGGCCCGGCTCGGCCTCGCTCCAGCGGTAGAGCGCGGGCAGCGCGTCGAACTCGCCCTTGATGGGCCAGTACGCGCCGATGGCCGTTTCCTTGCGGGTGCACAGCCACACGCGCAGCACCTGCTGCAGGTATTGCGCGCGCTGCAGCCGGTCCACCAGCGACTGGCGCTCGGCTTGCAACTGGCGGCGCAGCAGGGTCTTGTCTCGCGAAAAGTCCAGCGGCAGGGACGAAGGTGTCGTCATGGCGGCAAGGGCAAAAGCGCAGTGAGGGAAAGGCCCCCATTGTGCCGGCAGCGCATTGCGCTGGACTTGTGCCCCGGCAAGCAGCCCCAGCATGGCCCGCCACGGGCCGCCGCCGGCACCCTCAGCCCGCAGCCAGCGGCGCGCCGCGTCCGCGCAAGGCGCGCTGCACGCGCGACAGCAGCGGCCGCAGCCACTGTGCGCTCCACGCGGCCACCGGCCCCGGCGCCAGCAGCAGCTCGAAGCGGCTGTCGCGCCAGCCCTCGGCCACGAACTCCACCCCAGCGGGCAACTCCAGCCGCTGGCCGGCGCGCAGCCACAAGTCCTCGCTGGCGCTGCGCGCGCCGGCGCTGGGCGTGACCCACAACTCGCCCTCCAGCACGCGCAGGAAACGGCGGTGGCGCGTGGCCGCCAGACGCCGCGCCTGCCGGCGCGACAGCGTCCACACCGGCGCGGCGGCGCCTTGCGAGCGTTGCGTTTCAGGCATCAAAATCTGCGTCTTCATGTGGGCCTCCTGGCGTCCGTCACAGCTCTACTATCGTGGCGATGCCCCCTGCCGGTCCAATGACTTCACAAGCCTTGATTGATGCGCCCTGATCATGAATAGAGTGCCCCACCGCCCGCTCTCCGTCGGCGCGCTGCGCAGCTTCGAGGCCGTGGCGCGGCTGCTGAGCTTTCGCGCCGCGGCGCAGGAGCTGCACCTCACGCAGTCGGCCGTGAGCCGCCAGATCCAGGCGCTGGAAGAGGAGGTGGGCGCACAGCTCTTCACGCGCGGCACGCGCCACGTGGAGCTCACCACCGCCGGCGCCACGCTGCAGCGCGCCGTGCTGCCCATGCTGGAGCGGCTGGACGCCACGGTGCGCCAGATCCGCCTGGCACGCGGGCGGCGCCAGGTGAGCATCTCCACCTTCGCGTCGCTGGCCTCGCTGTGGCTGCTGCCGCGGCTGGAAGCCTTCCAGCGCCAGCACCCCGACATCGACATCCGCGTCAGCGCCACCGACAACATGGCCGACCTCGACGACCCCGAGGTCGACCTCGTGCTGCGCTACACCCTGCCCAGCGCCGTGCCGCCGGACTCGCAGCGCCTCTTCGGCGAGCGGCTCACGCCCGTGGTCAACGCCGGCTACCTGGCCCAATCGCGCGCGGGCCTGGCGCCGCCGCTGGAGTCGCCCGCCGACCTGGCGCGGCACACCCTGCTGGAGGAGGACGACAACCGCCCCTCCGCCGAGTACCTGAGCTGGCGCCACTGGCTGCGCCAGCAGGGCGTGCCGCGGCTGGAGCCCGCGCGCTGGATCTACCTGAACTTCACTTACCAGCAGGTGCAGGCCGCGCTGGCCGGCCAGGGCGTGGCGCTGGCGCGGCTGGCGCTGGTGCACGAGTCGCTTGCCCGCGGCGAGCTGGTGGAGCCCTTCGGCGCGGCCGCGCGTGCGCACTCGCCCTATGCCTACTGGCTCATCACCGGGCGCGCCACGCGGCCGCGCCCGGAGCTGGCGCAACTGCAGCAGTGGCTGCTGGCGCAGGCCGCGGCCTCGTGCCTGGCGCTGGGCGAGGACGCCGCGCCGGCGGCCTGAGGCACTGCGCGCACCGGCCGCTTTTCACGCCAAGGCGATGTTTTCGAGCGGGAATTGAGCCTGCTATGCCGTGCACGGCGGCAGGGCATTTTTTGCACGCTTGGACCGGGCGCGCGCTGCGCTAGATTCAGCCGGTTCTCCTCCTGTCGCTCCTCCATGAACCGCCATTTCCGCCTGGCCGCGCTGTCGCTTGCGCTGCTGTCCGCCCTGCCCTGCGCCCTTCCCGCCGCCCATGCCCAAAGCGGCGACGACATCGTGGTGGAGGCCCGCGACGCGCTGCGCAAGCGCGACCGCATGAAGCTCGCCGCCGCGCGCAGCCTGGTCAACGCCGAACAGCACCCGCTGGCCTCCTGGGTCGAGTACTGGGAGCTCGGCAACCGCCTGGCGCAGGCCACGACCGATGAGGTCGAAGCCTTCTACGCACGCTGGAGCGGCACCTACGTCGAAGACCGGCTGCGCAACGACTGGCTGCTGGAGCTGGGCCGCCGCCGCGACTGGTCGGCCTTCAGCCGCGACTACCCGCGCTTTCGCATGAACGACGACCGCGAGGTCAGCTGCTACGCGCTGCTCTCCGACCATCTCGCCGGCAAGGACGTGCGCGAGGCCGCGCGCGAGGCCTGGTTCGCGCAGCGCGACCTGGACGACGGCTGCCACCTGCTGGCCTCCACGCTGGTTCGCGCCGGCGTGTTCAGCACCGACGAGATCTGGCAGAAGGTGCGCCTGGCCGCCGAGGGCAACCGGCCCAAGGCCGCGATGGCCGCCGCGGCGCTGCTGAACGTGCCGGGCCTGACCGCCAGCGTCAGCGACGCCTTCAGCCAGCCCCCGCGCTACCTGGCCCGCAAGGCCTCGGCCGGCGACCGCACCGGTGCCGAGCTCACCGCGCTGGCGCTGGCCCGCGCCGCCGCGTCCGACCCCGAAAGCGCCGCCACCCTGGCGCAGGACTGGCAAAACCGCCTGCCGCCGCAGCTCGCCGGCTGGGTGTGGGGCCAGGTGGGCCTGCAGGGCGCGCTGAAACTGCTGCCACAGGCCTCGGAGTGGTACCTGCGCGCCGGCGCCCTGGCCGTGGCGCCCGGCCCCAAGGTGGCGTGGAGCGAGGACATGCTGGCCTGGCAGGCGCGCGCCGCGCTGCGCGGCAGCCCACAGCGCTGGGCCCTGGTGCGCGACGCCGTGGACGCCATGCCCAGCGCACGCCAGCGCGAACCGGTGTGGGTGTACTGGAAGTCCCGCGCCGTACTGGCCGAAGCCGTGCGCGGCGCCGACGGCGACCCCGTGCGCCAGCAGGCGCAGCAGGCGCTGGCGGGCATCGCCACCGGCGTGGGCTACTACGGCAAGCTCGCCGCCGAGGAGCTGGGCCGCAAGCCCGCGCTGCCGCCCACCCCCCAGCCCCTGAGCAAGGCCGAGCGCGAGGCAGCCAACGCCAACCCGGGCCTGTCGCGCGCGCTGCAGCTCATAGACATCGGCCTGCGCAACGAGGGCGTGCGCGAGTGGAATTTCACGCTGCGCGGCATGGACGACCGCGCGCTGCTGGCCGCCGCGCAGCGCGCCTGCGAGCGCGAGGTGTGGGACCGCTGCATCAACACCAGCGAGAAGACCCGCGACGAGATCGACATGAACCAGCGCTTCCCCATGCCGCACCGCCAGGCGGTGCTGCGCGAGGCGCGCGCCATCGGCCTGGACCCGGCCTACGTCTACGGCCTCATACGGCAGGAGTCGCGCTTCATCACCGACGCGCGCTCGCACGTGGGCGCCTCGGGGCTGATGCAGGTCATGCCCGCCACCGCGCGCTGGACGGCCAAGAAGCTGGGCATTCCCTACTCCGGCGACCTCATCACCGACCGCGACACCAACCTCAAGATCGGCACGGGCTATCTGAAACTCGTGCTGGACAGCTTCGAGGGCCACCAGGCCCTGGCCGCCGCGGCCTACAACGCCGGCCCGGGCCGGCCGCGGCGCTGGAGCGAGGGCGGCACGCTGGAGGCCGCGGTGTGGGCCGAGAGCATCCCCTTCAACGAGACGCGCGACTACGTGCAGAAGGTGCTGTCCAACGCGGTGGACTACGCCGCGCTCATCGCCGGGCAGCCCATGAGCCTGAAGTCGCGCCTGGGCGCCACCATTGGGCCCGGTACGCGCGCGCCGGACGCTGAACTGCCGTAAGGCCGCGCCTGTCATTTGCCAGTGCAAGCAGTCCGTCACCTGGAGACCGTCATGAAGCGAGTTCTCATCCTGGGCGGCACCGGCTTCGTGGGCCGGGCCCTGTGTGCCCAACTGGCCGAGCGCCATCCCGACACCGAGGTCGTGGTGCCCACGCGCCACACCGGACAGCGCCGCGCCCTGCTGGCGCTGCCGGACGTGCAGATGGTGCAGGCCGACATCCACGACGAGGCGGCGCTGGCGCGGCTGCTGCAGGGCTGCGACGCGGCGGTGAGCCTGGTGGGCGTCCTGCACGGCGAGGAGGCGCGCTTTCGCCGCGTGCACGCCGAGCTGCCGCGCAAGCTCGTGCATGCCTGCCGCGTCGCGGGCGTGCGGCGCATCGTCCACGTCAGCGCCCTGGGCGCGGCGCCGGACGCGCCGTCGCGCTACCTGCGCTCCAAGGCTGCCGGCGAGGCCGCGCTGCTGACCTCGGGCCTGGACGTGACCCTCCTGCGCCCCTCGGTGATCTTCGGCGAGGAGGACCATTTCCTGAACCTGTTCGCCAAGCTGCAGGCCTGGGCCCCGGTGATGCCGCTGGCCGGCGCCCACGCCCGCTTCCAGCCCGTGTGGGTGC
The DNA here is from genome assembly GCF_034427735.1 of Azohydromonas lata. NCBI lineage: Bacteria > Pseudomonadati > Pseudomonadota > Betaproteobacteria > Burkholderiales > Sphaerotilaceae > Azohydromonas > Azohydromonas lata. The sequence goes on along the minus strand of NZ_JAXOJX010000085.1, from coordinate 9,757 downwards.
ACGACGTGGCGCGGGCGCTGCTCAAGTGCCTGGAAGACCCGCACACCACCACAGGCCAGACCTACGAGCTGGCCGGCCCGCACGTGTACACGCTGGCCGAGCTGGTGCAGCTGGCCGGGCGCGCCTGCGGGCATGAGCGCCCCATCATCCCGCTGCCGGACGCCGTGGGCCGGCTGCAGGCCGGCTTCATGCAACTGCTGCCCGGCGAGCCGCTGATGTCCGGCGACAACCTGGACTCCATGAAGGTGGACAACGTCGCCAGCGGCCAGCTCCCGGGGCTGCAGGCATTGGGCATACAGCCCGCGGCCGTCTCGGCCATCGCGCCGGAGTACCTCTCGGCGCGACACGGCTGCCAGCGGCTGGACTTGCTGCGGGCTCGCGCGCGGCGCGGCTGACGCCGCCCCCGGGCCGCCGCCGGCCCTGAAAACAGCAAAGGCCGCTTCATGCGGCCTTTGCTGTTCCTGCGGGAGGCGTTTACTTCGCCTTCTTCACCGGCCGCTGCCACCCCGACAGCGACACCTGCCGGGCGCGCCCAACGGTGAGCTGGTCGGCCGGGGCGTCCTTGCTGATGGTGGAGCCGCCGCCAATGGTCGCGCGGTCGCCGATGGCGACCGGCGCCACCAGCACGCAGTTGGAGCCGATGCGCACGTCCTCGCCGATCACCGTGCGGTGCTTGTTGACGCCGTCGTAGTTGGCGGTGATGGAGCCCGCGCCGTAGTTGGTGCGCGCGCCCACCGTGGCGTCGCCCAGGTAGGCCAGGTGGTTGGCCTTGGCGCCGCGCGCCAGCGTGGAGTTCTTCACCTCCACGAAGTTGCCGATGTGCACCTCCTCCGCCAGTTGCGCACCCGGGCGCAGCCGCGCGAAGGGGCCGATCTGCGCCTGGCTGCCCACCTGCGCGCCGTCGATGTGGGTGAAGGCGGCGATCTGCACGCCCGCGTCTATGCGCGCGTTGCGGATGACGCAGTGCGGGCCGACGCGCACGCCGTCGCCCAACTGCACCTCGCCCTCGAACACGCAGCCCACGTCGATGTCCACGTCCTGGCCGCAGGAGAGCTGGCCGCGCAGGTCGAAGCGCGCCGGGTCCATCAGCCGCACGCCGGCTTCCATGAGCGCCTCGGCCTGCTGGCGCTGGAAGCGGCGCTCCAGGTCGGCCAGTTGCGCCGGGCTGTTGACGCCCAGCACCTCGGTCTCGCCCGCGGCGGGCGTGGCCACCACCGGCACGCCGTCGGCCACGGCCATGGCCACGATGTCGGTCAGGTAGTACTCGCCCTGGGCGTTGTCGTTGTTCAGTTGCGCCACCCAGCGCTGCAGCAGCGCCGTGGGCGCGGCCATCATGCCGGTGTAGACCTCGCGGATGCGGCGCTGGGCGTCGCTGGCGTCCTTGTGCTCGACGATGGCGCGCACCTGCTCGCCCTCGCGGACGATGCGGCCGTAGCCGCTGGCGTCGGCCAGCTCGATGGTCAGCAGCGCCAGGCGCTGGCCGCCGCAGGCCTCGATCAGCGCCTGCGCCGTCTGCGCGCGGATGAGCGGCACGTCGCCGTTGAGGATGAGCGTGGTCTGCTGCGCCACATCCAGCGCGGGCGACGCCTGCTGGATGGCATGCCCCGTGCCCAGTTGAGGCATCTGGCGGACGAACTGGAGGCCGGGTGCGGCCACGGCGGCTTCCACCGCTTCGGCGCCGTGGCCCGTGATGACCACCGTGCGCCGTGAATCCAGCGCCTCCACGGTGGACAGCACATGCTGCAGCAGGCTGCGGCCGGCGAGCTTGTGCAGCACTTTGGGCAGCGCTGACTTCATGCGGGTGCCTTTGCCCGCGGCCATGATGACGACGTTGGATGCCATGAAAACTGAGTCCTTGCGAGGTTGGCGGATTATCGCGGCGGCCCTGCTGCTGCTGGCGCTCGGCGGTTGCGGCGCCATGCGGCTGGTCTACAAGCAGGCCGATGAGCTGCTGTACTGGTGGGCCGACGGCTACGCCGACTTCACCGACGAGCAGGCCCCGCGCGTGCGCGCGGCCATCGCCCAGTGGTTCGACTGGCACCGCCACACGCAACTGCCCGTCTACGCCGCGCGGCTGGCGCAACTGCAGCCACAAACCGCGGCCGACACCACGCCCGCGGCGGTGTGCGCCCTGCGCGACGAAGGCGAGCACTGGGCCGAGGCCGCCTTCACGCACGGCCTGCCCACCGTGGCCGCGCTGGCCGTGACGCTGCAGGCCGACCAGCTCAAGAACATCCAGAAGCGCTTCGACAAGGTCAACCGCGACTACCGCTCGGACTTCGTGAAGCCGGACGCCGCCGCGCAGCGCCAGGCGCTGCACAAGCGCACGGTGGAGCGGGCGGAAAAGCTCTACGGGCGGCTGGAGCGCGCGCAGCGCGAGCGCATCGCCCAACTGGAGGCCGACACGCCCTTCGACGGCGAGCGCTCCCTGCAGTTGCGCGTGGCGCGCCAGCAGGAGGTGCTGCGCACCCTGCGCGGCCTGCAGGGCGTCACGCCCGCGCAGGCGCAGGACGCCCTGCGCGCCCTGGCGCAGCGCCTGCAGGCGCCCCCGCAGGACGATTTAAACCGCTACCAGGCCGCGCTGGAGCAGTTCAACTGCGGCCTGGCCGCCGAGATCCACAACCTCACCACGCCGGAACAGCGCCGCACCGCACGCGAGCGGCTGCAGGGGTGGGAGATGGATTTCAGGGCGCTGGCGGCGCCGGCCAAGGGGTGAGCGTGCGCCGCAAGCCGGCAAGCCGCGCCCACGACCTCGTCATCCCCGCGCAGGCGGCGACCCAGGCGGTCCCCTATCGCAACGTGAGCTGCGAGGCAGGACCTGCTGCCTGTAAGCCCCACAACGCTGCTGCCGGGCCTTCAGGGCGCCTTGGCCGATTCCGCCTCCAGCGGCACGTTCACGCGCCGCGGCGAGGGGTTGCCCTGCGGAAAGTCGGCCAGCGCGGCGCGGAACATGGCCTCGTACAGCGCCGGGCTGCCGGCGAGCGCGCCGTCGCTGCGCGCGTGGCCCTCGTACAGCACCGCGCCGCCGTTGCGATCGCGTATGAGCACGCTCACCTCGCGCTCGTACCAGGGCGTGCTGAAGGACGGCCCCCACCACGGCGGCCCCCACGGGTTGCCCCAGAAGCCCGGATAGCGCCGACCCGGCACCGTCCACGCCGGCCCCCACGGGCCGCCCCACGGACCCCAGGCGTAGTCCAGCCGCTCGAAGCGCATGTTGCGCAGGTTGACCTGCACGCTCACGGCGGCCTGCGCCGCGTCGGCCGCGGGCGTGAAGGCGGCCTGCGCCAGCGCGGGCCGCGCCGCGTCTTCGAGCTGCTGCTGCAGCGTCAGCTCGGCCTGCTGCGAAGGCAGCCGCTCGAACACGTAGTGGCCCCCGGGCGTGCGCCCGGCGGGCCAGGCGCCATAGCCCACCACGTCGGACGACACCTGGTTGAGCGAGGCACAGCCGCTGACCGCGACGGCGGCGGCCAGCGCAAGCGGCAGGCGGTGGAACTTCATGACGGGGCTCCCGTGACGGGTAGGTTCGGCAAGCGCCATGCCCCGCCAGGCGAGGCCGGCGCCCGCGCCGGGGTTCAGCGGTCGAGCTGCAGCTGCACCACGTTCTGCACCGGCGGCTCGTCTTCGTGGTCAAAGGCCTTGTCGCCTTCCGGATCGGCCAGGCCCGTGGCCTTGAGACCCGTGAAGTCGTAGAGCCGCTTGTCCATCATGTGCGACGGGACGATGTTGCCCATGGCGGTGAACATGTTGTCGATGCGGCCGGGGAAGCGCTTGTCCCAGTCGCGCAGCATCTGCTTGATCTGCACGCGCTGCAGGTTCTCCTGGCTGCCGCACAGGGTGCAGGGAATGATGGGGTACTGCCGGTGCGCGGCCCAGCGCTCGATGTCGGTCTCGGCCGCGTAGGCCAGCGGGCGGATGACGATGTTCTTCCCGTCGTCGCTCACGAGCTTCGGCGGCATGCCCTTCATGCGGCTGCCGAAGAACATGTTCATGAACAGCGTCTGCAGCATGTCGTCGCGGTGGTGGCCCAGCGCGATCTTGGTGGCGCCCAGCTCGCCCGCGACGCGGTAGAGGATGCCGCGGCGCAGCCGCGAGCACAGGCTGCACATCGTCTTGCCCTCGGGGATGTGCTTCTTGACGATGCTGTAGGTGTCCTGGTTCTCGATGTGGAACGGGATGCCCAGGCCCTTGAGGTACTCCGGCAGCACGTGCTCGGGGAAACCGGGCTGCTTCTGGTCCAGGTTCACGGCCACCAGCTCGAACTTGATGGGCGCGCGCTGGCGCAGGTTCATCAGGATGTCCAGCAGCGTGAAGCTGTCCTTGCCGCCGGACAGGCAGACCATGACGCGGTCGCCCTCCTCGATCATGTTGAAGTCGGCAATGGCCTGGCCGACCTGGCGGTGCAACCGCTTGCTGAGCTTGTTGATCTCGAAGGCGGCCTTCTTCTCGGCGCGGCGCGCCTCCTCGTCGGCGTCGGCGGGGGCCTGGGCCAGGGTCTGCGCCGACAGTTCGGCGTCTTGCCCGTTCAGGGCGGTGGCGGGGATGCTGCTCATGGTGGTGCTCAGGAGGCCTGGGACTCGTCGTTCTTGACCGCGAAGACTTCAACGCCCACGGCCTCGCAGTCGGGATACACGTCGGGCTTTTCGGTGGACACGCGCGCGGCCATGACGCGCGGGTGGGCCAGCATGAGGGCCAGCACGTCGTCGCACAGCGTTTCCTGCAGGTGGATGTGGCCGCGCGAGACGCGCTCGGCGATGGTGCGGCGGATGAAGTCGTAGTCCACCACCTCGGCCAGCTCGTCGGCCTTGGGCGTGGACAGTGCCAGCGGGATGTAGAGCTCCACGTTGATCAGCACCCGCTGCTCGCCCTTCTTCTCGAAGTCGTGCACGCCGATGTTGATCCAGACCTCGTAGTTGCGCAGGAACAGCCTGCGGCAGGACATGAGGCTGGGATGGGAGAGCAGGCTTTGCATGACTTCAATCGGTGTTCGTGGGCGCGAGGAAAAGCACGTCGCGCGCCTGGCGTGCCAGGTGTTGGCCGCCATCCACCAGCAGCGTGGTGCCGGTGATGGCCGGCGATTCGAGGACGAAGCGCACGGCGTGCGCGATGTCCTCGGCGGTGGAGGAGCGGCCCAGGGGCGTCATCGCATGCGCGGCCTGGAACTGCCGCTCGTCCATGGGCCCGGAGGGCAGCGTGACGCCGGGCGCCACGCCCGCCACGCGCACCCGCGGCGCCAGCGCCATGGCCAGCAGCGTGGTGGCGCTCTCCAAAGCCGCCTTGGACAGGGTGTAGGACAAGTGGTCCGGATTCGGGTTCCACAGCTTCTGGTCCAGCAGGTTCACCACGCAGCCGCGCGCGCCCTCGCGCGTGGCCAGGTGGGCGTGCAGCGCCTGCGCCAACAGCACGGGCGCAGCGGTGTTGGCCTTCCATTGCCGCTCCATGGCGGCATGGGAAAAGGTCTCCACCGTGTCGTGCTCGAACAGCGAGGCGTTGTTGACCACCGCGTCCAGCCGGCTGAAGGCCCGCACCGCCGCCGGGACGAGGGCGCGCGTGGCGGCCTCGTCACACAGGTCGGCGTTGAGGATCTCGCAGCGCGCGCCCAGGGCGCGTACGGCCTCGGCGGTGTCGTGCGCTTCGCCCTGCGAGCCGCGGCAGTGCAGCGCCACGTCCCAGCCGTGGGCGGCCAGCTCCAGGGCGATGCTGCGCCCTATGCGGCGGGCGCTGCCGGTAACCAGCACGGCGGGTCGCTCGACCATGATTCCTACAATCCCAACATGCGAAAAGACGAACCCGCCAGTGTATCGGCCGAGCTGGCCCACCGATTGCGCCAGGACATCGCCGCCGAAGGCGGATGGTGGCCTTTTGACCGCTTCATGGCCGCCGCGCTGTACACGCCGCACCTGGGCTACTACGCCCACGGCGGCGTGAAGTTCGGCGCCCTCCCCGAAGGCGGCAGCGACTTCATCACCGCGCCGGAGCTCAGCCCGCTCTTCGGCCGCACGGTGGCCGTGCAGGTGGCGCAGGTGCTGGACGAGGCGGGCCTGGACGAGGTCGTCGAGTTCGGCGCCGGCACCGGCGCGCTGGCGCAGCAGCTCCTGGAGGCCCTGGGCGAGCGCTGCCGCCGCTACACCATCGTGGAGCTGTCGGCCTCGCTGCGGCAGCGCCAGCAGCAGCGGCTGGCCGCCTTGGGCGATCGCGTGCGCTGGGTGGACGCGCTGCCGGACGTGATCGAAGGCGTGGCCGTGGGCAACGAGGTGCTGGACGCCATGCCCGTGCAGTTGCTGCACTGGGACGGCGCACAGTGGCTGGAGCGCGGCGTGGCCGTGGACGAGTGGCGCTTCACGTTCGCCGACCGGCCCACAGACCTGCGCCCGCCCGTGGACGGGCCCTTCCTGCCCGGCACGGTGACGGAAATCCATCCGCAGGCCCGCGCCTTCATCACTACGCTGGCCGAGCGGCTGCAGCGCGGCGCGGCCTTCTTCATCGACTACGGCTTTCCGGAAGCCGAGTACTACCACGTGCAGCGCCACGGCGGCACGCTGATGTGCCACCGCGCCCACCAGGCCGACACCGACCCGCTGTCGGACGTGGGCCTGAAGGACATCACCGCCCACGTGGACTTCACCGGCATCGCCCTGGCCGGCCAGGACGCCGGGCTGGACGTGCTGGGCTACACCTCGCAGGCGCACTTCCTCATGAACTGCGGGCTGGCGCAGCGCCTGGCCGATGCCGGCGTGCGCGAGCGCGCCCTGGGGCAGAAGCTGATGCAGGAGCACGAGATGGGCGAGCTGTTCAAGGTCATCGCCTTCGGCCGCGGGCTGCCTGAAGGGTTCGATCCCGTCGGCTTCACCCGGGGCGACCGCAGCCACCGGCTGTGAGCGGCACCGTCAGGACCGCATGCGCTGGCTGATCGTCTTCCTGCTGGCCTCGCTGGTCTTCAGCGGCCTCAACAGCTGGTTGCGCAAGATCGGCTTGGGCCGCCTGCCCGGGGATTTCACCTTCCGCTGGCGCGGCCGCGAGTTCCACGTGCCGCTGGCCAGCAGCCTGGTGCTGAGCTTGCTGATGGGACTGATCGGGTTGCTGATCTGAGGACGCCCCGGCGCCCGCCTCAGGGCCCGCAAAGCCTGTTCAAAGGCCGAAGGGCTCGCCGCCGTCCTCGTCCTGGCCGGCCCAGCCGGCCAGCCCGGCCTCTATCGCCGCCACCCGCGCCTGCTGCACCGCCTCGCCTATGGCCGGCCCCTTGAGGCCGCGCGCCACGGCCTGCGCCGACGCGGCGTGGGCGTCCATGCCGCGCGCCCAGCCCAGCACGGCCCGCAGGCGGCGGCGCTGCGGGTAGTCCACGTCCTCGCGCCCGGCACGGCCACGCGCGTCGCACTCGCAGGCCAGCAGCAACTGTTCAAAGCGCTCCGGGCGTCGCAGCGCGTCGCAGCGCTCCAGCAGCCGCAGCAGCGCCTTGGCATTGAAATCGCCGCTGCGGTGCACGTTGCCGTGCTCGCGCGCCACGACCTCCGCCAGATGTGCGCAGTCGTTGGGCACTTTCAAGCGCTCGCAGACGTCCTGCAGCAGCTTCACGCTGCGCATCTCGTGCCCCAGGTGGCGCGGCAGGATCTCGGCCGGCGTGGTGCCCTTGCCCAGATCGTGGCCCAGGCAGGCAAAGCGCACGGGCAGCGGCGCGTGCAGCCGCGCGGCGCAGTCCAGCACCAGCAGCAGGTGCACGCCGGTGTCCACCTCGGGGTGGTGCGCTTCCGGCTGCGGCACGCCCCACAGGCGGTCCACCTCCGGCAGCAGCACGGCCAGCGCGCCGCAGTCGCGCAGCACCTCCAGCATGCGGCTGGGCCGCGGCTCCATCAGCCCGCGCGCGAGCTCCTGCCACACGCGCTCGGGCACCAGGTGATCCAGCTCGCCCTCGGCCACCATGCGGCGCATCAGCTCCAGCGTCTCACCGGCCAGGCTGAACTCGGTGAAGCGGGCCGCGAAGCGCGCCACGCGCAGCACGCGCACGGGGTCTTCCACGAAGGCCGGGCTGACGTGGCGCAGCACGCGCTCGCGCAGGTCGCGCTCGCCGCCCCAGGGGTCCACCAGCGTGCCGTCCTCGCGCAGCGCCATGGCGTTGATGGTCAGGTCGCGGCGGCGCAGGTCGTCTTCCAGCGTCACGTCCGGCGCGGCGTACACCGCGAAACCACGGTAACCCCGCCCGCTCTTGCGCTCGGTGCGCGCCAGCGCGTGCTCCTCGCCTGTTTCCGGATGCAAAAAGACCGGGAAGTCCGCGCCGACGTTGCGGTAGCCCGCATCCACCATTTGTTGCGGCGTGGCGCCGACCACCACCCAGTCCGTGTCGCTGTGCGGCAGGCCCAGCAGGCGGTCGCGCACGGCGCCGCCGACGATGAAACGTTGCATGCGACGCAGTCTACGCAGCGCCCCTGGACGCACCTAAAACCGGCGCCGGCATTGCGCCCGCGCATAGAAGATTTGCAACCAAGCATCAACGTCTTGTGACACCCGGCCTTGGAGCACGGGGTGCCACGGGACTCGCGGAGATCGGTAAATACCCGAACGCGCGACGGCTGGCCCCATTCCGGCAAGCCGGCACACCGTCGACGCCCCCTCCATGCGCCGCCGCGGCTCCCTGCCGCCGGCGCCTTATTCCAGAAGTGCCGCCCTTCAGGAGAGATGGCATGAGATCGAAGTCTTGGGTCCTGGCCGCGGCCTTGTCGGCCGCCGCCGTTGTTTTTGCCCCCGCGGTGTTTGCCGTCACGGGAGCGGGCAGCGGGCTGGGCTCCACCACAGCCACGACCGTTGCCGCCAACACGCCGGCCGCCGTGCAGGTGCTGGTGCCTCGCGAAGCCGGGATGGACCCCGGCGCCGTGCGCCCGGTGGCCAACACCTCGCCGGCCACGGTCGCCAAGCCGGGCGAGCCGGACCCGTCGCAAGGCCCCTTCCCCACGTCCGAAACCCTGCTGCTGCTGGCCGGGTTGCTGGCCGTGGGCATCATCGTCCGGCGCCGGCAATAGCCGCCGGTGCGCTTGCGGCACGACACGACGGGCCCCACACGGGGCCCGCCGGCTTTTTGGGGGCTGGCCTACGCCGGCAGCCCGGATGCGCCTGCCCCGGCCTGCCGCTCCATGACTTCGGCGGCCAGGCACAGGTCGTCCCAGGCGCGGGCCTTGTCCACCGGGTTGCGCAGCAGGTAGGCCGGGTGGTAGGTCACCACCAGCGGGATGCCCTGGTAGCTGTGTACCTGGCCACGCAGCTTGCCTATGGGCAGCGTGCTGCGCAGCAGCGACTGCACCGCGAAGCGTCCCATGGCCAGGATCACCTTGGGCTGCACCAGGGCGAGCTGGCGCTGCAGGTAAGGCTCGCACTGCGCCAGCTCCTGCGGCGCCGGGTTGCGGTTGCGCGGCGGACGGCATTTCAGCGTGTTGGCGATGAACACCTGGCGCTGCGGCTCGGCCGGCTCGCGCGTGAGGCCCAGGGCCTGCAGCATCGCGTCCAGCAGCTCGCCGGAGGGGCCGACGAAGGGTTTGCCCTGTAAATCCTCCTGCTCGCCCGGGGCTTCGCCCACGATCATCCAGTGCGCGCGCTCGTTGCCCATGCCGAAGACGGTGTTGCGGCGGCTGTTGCACAGCTCGCAGGCACGGCAGCTCTCGACCGCGGCGCGCAGCGCGGGCCAGTCCATGCCGGCAATGCCGCGGTCGTCGCCAAAGGCCAGGCCCGGGGCCACGTCCAGCGGCCCGTCCACGCGCAGCGCGGGCGCGGGGGC
>NZ_JAXOJX010000084.1:0-27702 GCF_034427735.1 Azohydromonas lata | reverse complement strand
AGCCGGCGGGCTCAGGCAGCACGGTGCCGGCGGGCAGGCCGCCGTCGTTGGCGACGATGGCGACGTTGTCGCGCTCGTCCATCTTGATGGTCAGGGGTTGCATGGGCTCAATTCTTGGATGGCGTGAGCCCGCCGGCACGGCGGGCACCACGTAGGCCGGACTTCAGTCGGCGGTGATCTTTCCGGTCTCGATGACCTTCTTCCAGCGCAGGAACTCGGCGGCCTGGAAGGCGGTGAACTGCTCCGGCGTGTTGGCCACGATCTCGAAGCCCAGCTCCTGCAGCCGGGGCTTGACCTGCGCGTCGTTGAGCGCGGCCACCAGTGCGCCGTGCAGCCTGGCCTTGACGTCGGCCGGCAGCCCCTTGGGCGCGGCTACCGCCTGCCAGGCGTTGACCACCACGCCCTTGATGCCCAGCTCCTCCAGCGTGGGCACGTCCGGCAACAGCGGCGAGCGCTGGGTGCTGGTGATGGCCAGGGGCTTGAGCTTGCCGGCCTTGAAGTTGGGCAGGCCGGTGTTGATGTTCATGAAGGTCGCATCGACCTGCCCGCCTATCAGGTCGTTGATCACCAGCGCGCCGCCCTTGTAGGGCACGTGCGTGGCCGCGGTGCCGGTCTGCTGCCAGAACAGCTCGGCGGTGAGGTGGTCGCTGGTGCCGTTGCCCGCGGAGGCAAAGGACATCTTGCCGGGGTGCGCCTTCAGGAAGGCCAGCACGTCCGCCACGGACTTGTAGGGCGAGTTGGCGGGCACGGCCAGCACGTTGGGCGTCTGCACCGCCACCGTGACGTAGTCGAAATTCTTGAGCGGGTCGTAGCCCGGGGTCTTGATCAGGTGCGGGCCGATCACGAACGGCCCCAGCGAGGACACCAGCAGCGTGTAGCCGTCCGGCGCCGCGCGCCTGGCCGCGGCGGCGCCCAGCGTGCCGCCGGCACCGGGCTTGTTGTCCACGACGAAGGTGGCCCCCAGCTTTTCCTGCAGCTTGGCGCCCAGGGTGCGGGCGATCATGTCGGTGGAGCCCCCGGGCGGGAACGGCACCACCAGGGTCACCGGCTTGTTCGGCCAGGCCTGGGCCTGGGCACCCGCCACCAGGGCAAGGCCCAGGCCACAGGCGATCAGCAGCGTTTTCATGGTTGGTCTCCTCAATGGGGGCTTCACGCCGCAGGCGGGTCCGCCCTGCAGACGACTTGTCCCTGTTCGAAAAAGGCGCGCAGGTTGCGCACCACGAGATCGGCCATGGCGGCCCTCGTTTCGCGGGTATTGCTGCCGACGTGGGGCAGCAGCACCACGTTGTCCAGCTGCAGCAGCCGAGCGGGCACCTGCGGTTCGTGCTCGTACACGTCCAGCCCGGCACCGGCGATGCGGCCGCTGGCCAGGGCCTCCACCAGCGCCTGCTCATCCACCACGCTGCCGCGGGCGATGTTGACCAGGAAACCTTGGGGGCCGAGCGCGTCCAGCACGGCGGCATCGACGATGTGGCGCGTCGCCGCGCCGCCGGGCAGCGCCAGCACCAGGAAGTCGGCCCAACGCGCCAGCGCATGCAGCGAAGGCTCGTGCCGCAGCGCCAGCCCGCTCACGGGCTGCCGCGCGTGGTAGGCCACCTCCATGCGAAAGCCCGCGGCCCGCGCGGCGATCTGCTGGCCGATGCGCCCCATGCCGACGATGCCCAGGCGCGCGCCGCTGACCTTGCGCATGGTCGGGAAAGGCCCGCCGGGCCAGCGCCCGGCGCGCACGTAGCGGTCGGCCGCGCTCAGGCCGCGGGCGGCATCGAGCACCAGCCCCATCGCCGTATCGGCCACGCAGTCGTCAAGGACATGCGGTGTGTAGCCCACCTGGATGCCGCGCCCGCGCGCGGCCGCGAGGTCGATGCGATCGAGCCCCACCCCGAAGCTGGAGATGACTTGCAGGCCCGGCAGCGCCGCCATCATGGCGGCGTCCACGCCCACGGGCGCCGACGTCACCAGGGCCTGGAACGACGCGGCCTCGCACTGCAGCCGGGCCGCGAGGTCGCGCTCGCCGGCCAGGTCCGTCACGTCGTGGTCCTGCGCGAGCCGCTCCAGCAGCGCCGCCGCGATGCGGCCCACGTTGAGCACGCGGGGGCGCGCCCCCGGCTTGGCGTTCAAGGCGTCCATCTCAGTCGAACTTCGCGCCGGATTCCTTGACCACGCGCGCCCAGCGATCCTTCTCGCTGCGGATGAAGGCGCCGAACTCGGCCGGCGAGCCTGGCCGCAGCTCGGCCCCCATCTTGGCCAGGCGGGCCTGCACCTCCTGGGTCGCGAGAATCCGGGTCACCGCGGCGTGCAGCGTGGCCACCACCGCGGGCGGCGTGCCCGCCGGTGCCGCAATGCCCTGGTAGGAGCCGGTCTCAAACCCGGGCAGGCCGGCGGCCTCGGCCACGGTGGGCACGCCCGGCGCCGCCGAGAAGCGCTTGGCGCTGGACACCGCCAGCGCCTTGAGCTTGCCGCCCTGCACCAGCGGCAAGGTGGCCACCATGCCGTTGAACAGCACGTCGGCCTGGCCGGCGGCAACGTCGTTGAGCGCCTGCGCGCCGCCCTTGTAGGGGATGTAGGACCACGCAAGGCCGGTGCGCAGCGCGAACTCGATGCCGGCCAGGTGGTTGGCGCCGCCCGTGCCCGAGATCGCGAAGTTGACGCTGCCGGGCTTGGCCTTGGCGAGGCTGACGAGCTCGCGCACGTCCTTGACCGGCAACTGCGGGCTGACCACCAGCAGGTGCGGCGAGTAGGCCACGAGGGCCACCGGGGCGAAGTCCTTGACCGGGTCGAAGGGCAGTTGCGCGAAGACGCTGGGCGCGATGGCCAGCGAGCCGATGTCGGTCAGCAGCAGCGTCAGCCCGTCGGCCGGTGCCTTGGCAACGAAATCGGCACCGAGGTTGCCGGTGGCGCCGGCCTTGTTCTCGACCACCACGGTGGCCCCCAACTGCTCGGCCAGCTTGGGCGCGATCATGCGCGCCAGGACGTCGGAGGTGCCGCCGGCCGCGTTGGGGACGACGATTTTGACGGTCTTGCCGGCGAAATGGGCGCTGGCGGGCTCGGCCGCCAGAACGGCCCCGGGGCCCCCGGCGGCGGCCACCAGGACGGCGGCGGCCATGCCGAACAGGCGGCGGCGCGAGCGGGTGAAGCTGTGCATGGTTTGTCTCCTTGTGGTGATGTGTCGTGCGAAGCAAGCGGCGCCTGGCGCTTGCCAGGCGGGGCCGGGTTACGAACGGCGGCCGAATTCCGCGGCCTCGCGGGTCCAGGCGCGGGCCTGCCCGCTCAGGCTCACGCCCAGGCCGGGCCGCGTGGGCACCAACATGCGGCCGTCCTTGATCTCCAGCCGCTCGTTGAACAGCGGCTCCAGCCAGTCGAAGTGCTCCACCCAGGGCTCGCTCGGGTAGGCCGCGGCCAGGTGCACGTGCAACTCCATCGCGAAGTGCGGGCCCAGCATCAGCCCGGCGGCTTCGGCCTGCGCGGCGATCTTCAAGAAGGGCGTGATCCCGCCCACGCGGGGCGCGTCGGGCATGAGGTAGTCGGCGGCGCGGTGGCGTATGAGCTCGCCGTGCTCGGCGGCGCTGGTGAGCATCTCGCCGGTGGCGATCGGGGTGTCGAACTGCGCGGCCAGCGCGGCGTGGCCCTCATGGTCGTAGGCGTCCAGCGGCTCCTCGATCCATACCAGGTTGAACTGCTCGAAGACGCGGCACATGCGCTGCGCGGTGGGCCGGTCCCACTGCTGGTTGGCGTCCACCATCAGCGGCACGTGGTCGCCCAGGTGCTTGCGCACGGCCTCCACCCGCTGGATGTCCAGGGCCCGGTCGGGCTGTCCCACCTTGAGCTTGATGCCGCCTATGCCCCGCTCCACCGAAGCCGCGGCATTGACCAGCAACTGCTCCAGCGGCGTGTGCAGGAAGCCGCCCGACGTGTTGTAGCACTGCACGGAATCGCGGTAGGCGCCCAGCAGCTTGGCCAGCGACAGCCCCGCGCGACGGGCCTTGAGGTCGTACAGCGCCACGTCGAAGGCGCCCAGCGCCTGCGTGGACAGGCCGCTGCGCCCCACCGAGGCGCCGGCCCAGCACAGCTTGTTCCACAGCTTGGCGATGTCGCTCGGGTCCTCGCCCAACAACGCCGGGGCAATCTCCTTGGCGTGCGCGAACTGCCCCGGCCCGCCGGCGCGCTTGGAATAGCTGAAGCCCAGGCCCTCGTGCCCGCCGGCCGTGCGTACCTCGGCAAACAGCATGGCGACCTCCGTCATCGGCTTCTGGCGCCCGGTGAGCACCTTGGCATCGCTGATGGGCGTAGCCAGCGGCAAGTAGCACGAGGAAATGCGCAGCCATTCGATGCGGTCGGTGCTGGCCGGGGTGGCGGTCGTCATGTCGAAGTCCTGGGTGGTTTGTGCTAAGGCACCATGAATGACAACGTTGTCATTCATGCATCAAAAAAACGTCGTTGTCGGCGACGGCTGGGATGGCACGAATGATAACGTTGTCATTTGACACGTCAAGCGACCCCACGGGCCTGTTGGACAATGGCGCTTCCGCACCGACTTGCCGCCCATGCCCACCTCGCCCACTCCCAGGAAGACCGTCACGCTGCACGACGTGGCGCGCGAGGCGGGCGTCTCGCTGATCACGGCTTCGCGCGCGCTGGGCAACCCGGCGCTGGTGTCCAAGGCCACGATCGAGCGCGTGCAGCAGGCGGTGGCGGCCACGGGCTACATCCCCAACCTGCTGGCCGGCGGGCTCAAGTCCAAGCGCAGCCTGATGGTGGCGGCGCTGGTGCCCAACATCTCGGTGGCGCAGTTCCTGCCGACGGTGCAGGCGCTGACCGACGCGCTGGAGCAGGCCGGCTACCAGCTCATCCTGGGCCAGACCGGCTACGACCGGGCGCGCGAGGACACGCTGCTGGGCACCATGCTCAGCCGCCGGCCGGACGCGCTGGTGATGGGCGGGCTGGTCGCCTCGCAGACCTCGCGCGAGCGGCTGCGGCAGGCGGGCATTCCGGTGGTGGAGACCTGGGACCTCACCGACCACCCGGTGGACATGGTGGTGGGCTTCTCGCACCTGAAGGTGGGCGGCGCCATCGCCGGCTACTTCCTGTCCAAGGGCTGGACCCGGCTGGGCATGGCCACGGGCGACGACCAGCGCGCGGCGGTGCGGCGCGAGGGTTTCATCGCCACGCTGGGCCGCGACGTGCCCACGGCCGTGGTCAAGGCGCCCAGCACGCTGGAGGCGGGCCGCCGCGCGTTGGGCGAGCTGCTCGCGCAAGACGCCGGGCTGCGGGCCGTCTACTGCAGCTCCGACCAGATGGCGCAGGGCGTGCTGGTGGAGGCGCTGGCGCGCGGGCTGCGCGTGCCGCAGGACCTGGCGGTGTGCGGCTTTGGCGACGCGGACTTCGCGGCCCACCTGGAGCCCGCGCTGACCACGGTGCGCGTGGATGGCGCCGCCATAGGCCTCAAGGCGGCCGAGCTGCTGCTGGCGCGCTGCCGCGGGGAAGCCGTCCCGCAGCGCGTGGTGGACCTGGGCTTTCGCATCGTCGAGCGCGCATCCACGGCCGCCGCGGCGCCCGCGCCGGGCTGACCGGCCCAGCGCGACGACGAGGGCGGCGGCGGCGGCGCGCCGTCACAGCACCAGCAGTGCCCGGAAGTCGTTGACGTTGGTGAAGGTGGGCCCGGGGCTCACCAGATCGTCCAGCGCGGCGAAGAAGGAATAGGCGTCGTTGCGGTCGAGGAAATCCGCGGGCTTCAGGCCCAGGGCCGCCGCGCGCGCCAGGGTGTCGGGGGTGACGATGGCGCCGGCGTTGTCCTCCATGCCGTCTATGCCGTCGGTGTCCGCTGCCAGCACGTAGATGCCGCGCTCGGCCTGCAGCGCCAGCGCGCAGCCCAGCAGGAATTCCGTGGCCCGCCCGCCCCGGCCGCCCTTGTGCCGCACCGTCACCGTGGTCTCGCCGCCGGAGAGGATGACGCAGGGGCTGGTGAACGGCTCGCCGTGGCGGGCCACGGCGCGCGCCAGGGCGGCGTGCACCTTGCCGACCTCGCGGCTCTCGCCTTCCATGTCGTCGGCCAGGATGCGGGCGGCCACGCCGCGCGAGCGCGCCAGCCGGGCGGCGGCCTCCAGGCTCTGGCGCGGCGTGGCGATCATGCGCAGCTCGTGGCCGTCGAAGCAGGGGTCACCCGGCGCGGGCGTCTCGAACGCGCCGCTTTCCAGGCCGGCCCGCGCGGCGGGGGGAATGTCGATGCCGTAGCGGCGCAGGATGGCCAGCGCGTCGGCGCAGGTCGTGGCGTCGCCCACCGTCGGGCCGCTGGCGATGATGGCGGGGTCGTCGCCGGGCACGTCGGAGATGGTGAGGGTGAGCACGCGCGCGGGCGCGCACATCGCGGCCAGGCGGCCGCCCTTGACGGCGGAGAGGTGCTTTCGCACGCAGTTCATCTCGTCGATGGCCGCGCCGCTGCGCAGCAGCGCCTTGTTGACGGACTGCTTGTCTTGCAGCGTCAGGCCTTTGGCGGGCAGGCTCAGCAAGGCCGAGCCGCCGCCGGAGATGAGGCAGATCACCAGGTCGTCGGCGGTGAGGCCGCGGGTGAGCTCCACGATGCGCCGCGTGGCCGCCAGGCCTGCGGCGTCAGGCACCGGGTGGGCCGCTTCCACGACCTCGATGCGGCCGCGCCGCGCGGCGTAGGCCGGCGGCACGTGGCCGTAGCGGGTGACGACGAGGCCGGAGAGCGGCGCATCGGCCGGCCACAGCGCGTCCACCGCCGCGGCCATGGCGCCGCCGGCCTTGCCCGCGCCCAGCACCAGCGTGCGCCCGCGCGGCGGCGAGGGCAGGTGCGCGGCGATGTTCTCCGCCGGCAGCGCGCGGGACACGGCGGCGTCGAAGAGGGAGCGCAGGAAGGCGCGGGGGTCGTTCATGAACGGTCCTTGCGGCCACGTCGGCCGAAGAAAAAGAGTCGTCATCCCGGCGCAGGCCGGGATCCACGATCACCGGGGGTCTCGCTGGCCGGCATTGAAGCGGGCCGGCACCGGCCAGGCCACCGCCACGGCGCGCGTGGATCCCGGCCTTCGCCGGGATGACGGCGTTGCGGCTTGCGGCCGGTGCCGTCATTGCGCGCCAGGGAGGTGACGGCGATGGCGGGCCTTCAGCCCTCCTTCTTCGCCACCTCGTGCCCGGCCAGCAGCTCCAGCGCGCGCACCACGGCGGAGTGGTCCAGCCCGGCCATGCCGTTGGCCGCGCAACCTTGCATGAGCTGCGCCGTGCTGGCGGTGTTGGGCAGCGCCACGCCCAGGGTGCGGGCGCCTTGCAGGGCGAGGCTCAAGTCCTTCTGGTGCAGGGCGATGCGGAAGCCCGGGTCGAAGGTGCGCTTGATCATGCGCTCGCCGTGCACCTCCAGCACGCGGCTGCTGGCGAAGCCGCCCATGAGGGCCTGGCGCACGCGCGCCGGGTCGGCGCCGGCCTTGCTGGCGAACACCAGCGCCTCGCCCACGGCGGCGATGTTCAGCGCCACGATGATCTGGTTGGCCACCTTGGTGGTCTGCCCGTCGCCGTTGCCGCCCACCAGCGTGATGTTCTTGCCCATCAGCTCGAACAGCGGTTTCACGCGCTCGAACGCCGCATCGGGGCCGCCGACCATGATGGTCAGCGACGCGGCCTTGGCGCCCACCTCGCCGCCGGAAACCGGCGCGTCCAGGTAATCGGCGCCTATGGCGTTGATGCGCTTGGCAAAATCCTTGGTGCGGATGGGGCAGATGCTGCTCATGTCCACCACCACCTTGCCGGCGGTGAGGCCGGACGCCACGCCCTTCTCCTCGAACAGCACCGCCTCCACGTCGGGCGTGTCCGGGACCATGATGAAGACGATGTCCGCGCGCTCGGCCACGCCGCGCGCGCTGGTGCACACGGTGGCCGACGTTTCCGCGATGGCGTCCGGCACCTTGCCCACGGTGTGGACGAAGAGCTGATGCCCGGCCTTGATAAGGTGGCCGCACATGGGCGCACCCATGATGCCCAGGCCGATGAAGCCGAGTTTCAAGGGGGAAGTGGTCATGGTCGTTTCTCCTTGGTTTTGGTGGTCGCTTCAGCGGGCAAGGCGCTGCATCCAGGCCAGGCCCGCTTCGGTGGTGGTGGCCGGCTTGTATTCGCAGCCGATGTGGCCCTCGTAGCCCAGGCGGTCGATGTGCTGGAACAGGAAGGGCCAGTTGAGCTCGCCCGTGCCGGGCTCGTTGCGGCCCGGGTTGTCGGCGAGCTGGATGTGGGCGATGCGCGGCAGCAGCTTCTGCAGCGTCGCGGCGATCTCGCCTTCCACGCGCTGCGCGTGGTAGATGTCGTACTGCAGGAAGGCGTTGGCCGCGCCCACCTCGTCCAGGATGCCGATCGCCTGGGCGCTGGTGGTCAGGTAGAAGCCGGGAATGTCGAAGGGGTTGATGGGCTCGATCAGCAAGTTGATGTCGGCCGCTTCGAGTTCCTTCGCGGCGAAGCGCAGGTTCTCCACGAAGGTGCGGCGCAGCGTGGCGGCATCGACACCGGCGGGCGCCTTGCCGGCCAGGCAGTTGAGCTGGCCCACGCCCAGCGCCTTGGCGTAGCGCACGGCGCGGCCCACGCCGTCGCGGAACTCCTGCACGCGGTCGGGGTGGCAGGCAATGCCGCGCTCGCCCGCGGCCCAATCGCCCGCGGGCAGGTTGTGCAGCACCAGGGTCAGGCCGTGGGTGTCGAGCTGCTCGCGGATCGCCTGCGGCTCATGGTCATAGGGGAACAGGAACTCCACGGCCTTGAAGCCGGCGCGCGCGGCGCGCTCGAAGCGGTCCAGGAAAGGGACCTCCGTGAAGAGCATGGTCAGATTGGCGGCGAAGGTGGGCATGGTCTTGGTCCGTTGCGTGTTCCTGGGCTTGCGTGGCGAGTGCCTTGAGTGCCAGTGGCGCAGGCCGTCAGAAGAGATTCGTCATTCCCGCGAAGGCGGGAATCCAGGCGGCCCCCAAGCCGGCTGGCAGCCGATGGGCAGGCAGCACGCGCTTTTGCGGCCTCGTGCTGCCTGCGCCGTCCCTCACGCTGCGGCGTGGGGCCGCCTGGATGCCCGCCTTCGCGGGCATGACGGAACAGTAGGGAACCGTCGTCGCTATCGGCGACGGTTGTAGCGAGTGGCGCCTTACTCCAGCAGCCCCGCCAGTTCCAGCCCCTGGGTGCCCTCGGGGTGGCGGCAGTCGATGGACTCGAACTCGTTGACGTTGTTGATCTCGGTGCCCATGGCGATGTTGGTCACCCGCTCCAGGATGCACTCCACCACCACCGGCACGCGGTGCTGGCGCGCCAGGGCGTGGGCCTGCTTCAGCGTCTCGCCGATCTTCTCGGGGTCGGTCACGCGCAGCGCCTTGCAGCCCAGGCCCTCGACCACGGCCACGTGGTCCACGCCGTAGCCGCGCAGCTCGCCCGCGTCTTCCGGCATGTTCTGGTTCTCGAACGAGAGCTGCACGCAGAAGTCCATGTCGAAGCCGCGCTGGGACTGGCGGATCAGGCCCAGGTAGGAGTTGTTGACCAGCACCTGCACGTAGGGCAGCCGGAACTGCGCACCCACGGCCAGCTCCTCGATCAGGAACTGGAAGTCGTAGTCCCCGGACAGGCCCACCACGGTGCGCGTCGGGTCCGCCGCCACCACGCCCAGCGCAGCGGGGATGGTCCAGCCCAGCGGGCCGGCCTGGCCGCAGTTGATCCACTGGCGCGGGCCGTACACGTGCAGGAACTGCGCGCCGGCGATCTGTGACAGGCCGATGGTGGAGACGTACACCGTGTCGCGCGGGAAGGCGGCGTTCATCTCCTCGTACACGCGCATGGGCTTGATGGGCGTCTGCTCGTAGTGGCTCTTGCGGTGCATCAGGCGCTTGCGCTCGGCGCAGCGGAAGGCCCAGTCCTCATACGACTTGAGCGTGCCCGCGGCCTTGCGCTCGCGCGCCACCTGGACGAACAGCTCCAGCGCGGCCTTGGCGTCCGAGACGATGCCCAGGTCCGGCATGAACACGCGGCCGATCTGCGTGGGCTCGATGTCCACGTGCACGAAGGTGCGGCCCTTCGTATAGACATCGACCGAGCCCGTGTGCCGGTTGGCCCAGCGGTTGCCGATACCCAGGACGAAATCGCTGGCCAGCATGGTGGCGTTGCCATAGCGGTGGCTGGTCTGCAGGCCCACCATGCCGGCCATGAGCGGGTGGTCGTCGGGGATGGAGCCCCAGCCCATGAGCGTGGGGATCACCGGCACGCCCAGCGTCTCGGCCAGCTCGACCAGCAAGTCGCTGGCGTCGGCGTTGATGATGCCGCCGCCGGCCACGATCAGCGGCTTCTCGCTGGCCAGCAGCATGTCCAGCGCCTTGTTGACCTGCTTGCGCGTCGCGGCGGGCTTGTAGGAGGGCAGCGGCTCGTAGGTGTCGATGTCGAACTCGATCTCGGCCATCTGCACGTCGAACGGCAGGTCGATCAGCACCGGGCCCGGGCGGCCGGAGCGCATGAGGTGGAAGGCCTGCTGGAACGCGCGCGGCACCTGCGCGGGCTCGCGCACCGTCACGGCCCACTTGGTGACGGGCTTGGCGATGGACTCGATGTCCACGGCCTGGAAGTCCTCCTTGTACAGGCGCGCCCGCGGCGCCTGGCCCGTGATGCACAGGATGGGAATGGAATCTGCGCCGGCCGAGTACAGGCCCGTGATCATGTCCGTGCCCGCGGGGCCGGAGGTGCCGATGCACACGCCGATGTTGCCCGCGCGGGCCCGGGTGTAGCCCTCGGCCATGTGCGAGGCCGCCTCCACGTGGCGGGCCAGCACGTGGCCGATGGAGCCGCGCTCGCGCAGCGCCGCGTACAGCGGATTGATGGCCGCGCCGGGCACGCCAAACGCCTGGCTGATGCCTTCCTTCTCCATCACCAGCACCGCGGCCATCGCCGCCTTCATCTTGGCCATCTTGGTCTCCTTCAAGGTCGATCAAAAACCGTTGGCGTGATGGTCGGTGCGGGCGGCCCGGCGCGGAATCCAAGCCGGCGGATATGAGCTATTCCACCGGCGCATGGCCTGGGGCAGACCCTGAGGGCCGCGTTGCCGCGGCTTGCAGTTGCAACCGCCGGTCATCGCAGTTGTGCATTCCGTGCAGGAATGAATGGGCCTGTGCTGGCTACAGTGCCCGCATGGACAGAGTGCAGGGCCTACAACTATTCATCCGCGTCGTGGAGACGGGCAGCTTCAGCAAGGCCAGCGCCGACATGGGGCTCACGCAGCCCACGGCCACCAAGCACGTGGCGGCGCTGGAGGCGCGCCTGGGCGCGCGGCTGCTCTACCGCAGCACGCGCGGCGTCACGCCCACCGAGGTGGGCGCGCTCTACTACGACAAGTGCAAGCGCATCGCGCAGGAGCTGGAGGAGGCGGACAACCTCGCGCTGCTGCTGCAAAGCCGCGTGGGCGGGCAGTTGCGCATCAGCACCTCGGTGGCCTTCGGCCGGCGCGTCATGACGCCGCTGGTGCTGCGCTTCATGCGCGAGCACCCGGACATGTCGGTGGACCTGAGCTTCGATGACCGCTACGTCAACCTCGTGGAGCAAGGCGTGGACGTGGCGCTGCGCATGGGCCGCCTGGCCGACTCCACCTTGGGCGCGCGCTTCCTGGGCCTCAACCCCTGGCTGCTGGCGGCCTCGCCGGCCTACCTGCAGGCGCACGGCACGCCCGACAGCGCCGAGGCCGTGGCCGCCCACCCCTGCTTGGTCTACAGCAGCGTGCAGGGCGACGAGCGCTGGAGCTTCACCTTGCCGGACGGCCGGATACAGACCGTGCCGGTGAAGGGGCCGCTGCGCTCCAACAACCTCTCAGCCGTGCTCTCCGCCTGCCGTGCGGGCATGGGGCTGGCGGTGCTGCCGCACTACGTGGCGCGCGTCTCGCTCAACGAGGGCGCGCTGGTGCCCGTGCTGCCCACGCTGTCGCTGCCCAGCCAGGAGCTGCACGCGGTGTATCCGTCGCCCAAGCTGCTGCCGGGCAAGGTGCAGGTCTTCGTGAACTGGTTGCAGGCGCAATTGGGCGAGCGCTGGTGGGAGAAGAACCTGGAGCAGGAGCCGGCCCCGGCGGCTGGGCCGGCCCAGGCGCATCCGCCGGCGTGAGGGCTGCCCGTCAGGGCGTGTGCGTGGTCCGCTCCAGGCGGGCGACGTCCAGCCCCTGCGCGGCCAGGCGCTGCAGCAGCGCGTCGTAGCGTGCGGCGTCCACCTGCGGCGTGCGCGAGAGTATCCACAGGTACTCGCGCCTGGGCTCGCTCACGGCGCTGAGCTGGTAGCCGGCATCCAGGTCCACCACCCAGTAGTCGCCCCACACGGCCGGCAGCCACGACAGCCAGGCCGGCGCGAAGCGCACCTTGAGCTTGGGCGACGCGGGCCCGCCCTGCTGGCGCGCCGTGCCCACGGCCTCGTCCATGGCGCCGCTGGCCAGGCGGCAGCGGTTGAGCACGCGCACCGTGCCGTCCTCCTGCAGGCTGTAGCGGGCCTGCGTGTCGGCCACGCACTGGCTCTGGAAGCGGTTGGGGAACTTGGCGATCTCGTACCAGGTGCCTTCGTAGCGCGGCACGTCCAGCGCCTCGATGGTGGCCAGCTCGGCCGAGGGCGCCGGGGCCTGCGCGCAGGCGGTGAACGCGGCCAGCGCCAGCGTGGTGCCGGCCAGGGCAAGGGGCAGTCGCATCGTGGGAGTCGTCCTGTGGTCGTGGCGGCCGTTGCGGCCATGACGGCAGGCCCCTGGCCTGCACGCGGCGGCCATGATGCCGTGTCCGTGCGGGTGGACCGCTCGACAGGCTTGATCGGTGCACATGGCAGGCGATGCGTGCGCCGCCGTTCAACGGCCGGCCGGGCGGGGGCGCCCGGCTCACGACGGCTGCAGGCGCGCGGGCCGGGCGTCAGGCGGCGCGCATGCCGCTGCCCGGCGTGCGCAGCTGCAGCAGCGCCTGGAGCGACGCCGGCAGCGGGAACTGGTCCGCGCACAGCAGCGCGCTCACGGCGCGGCCGGGGTGGGCGGTGTCGCTCAACTGCGGGTTCAGCGGCAAGGGCTGGGCGCGGCGCAGGTCGGCGAACACGGCCACCAGCGGCTGCTCGGCGCGCCGGCCGCGTGCCAGCACCATGCCGGCCTCGCCGCTTTCCAGTTGCACCAGGCTGCCCAGCGGGTACAGGCCCACGGCCTGGACCAGCGCGGCGCCGATGGGATCGTGCCCCGCGCGCTGCGCCATGCACGCATCCGCACCGCCGGCGGCCTGCAGCGTGGTCACGGGCGCGCGGCGGCTCAGCGCCATGCGCGTGCAAAACCGGTCCACGCGGCGCAGCAGCACGGCCAGGTGCTGCGCGGATGTCATGAACGTGGGCGGCAGCGCCTCAGACACCGCAACACGGTGCTGGCGCACGGCCTCCAGCCAGACGGGATCGCCATCGGCTTCCTCCAGCGCCAGCAGAACGGCGTCCTCGGCGTAGCGCCGCAGCAGCTCGGCCACGGGCTCGCCGGGCTGCGTGGCGATGACGCGGCCCATGCGCTCGCGCAGCACCACCATGGGCACGGACAGCATGAGCGCCGCACGTTCGAGATGCGCAATGAGCGCGGCGCCGTAGCCCAGCGCACGCGCGACCTCCGAAGCCACGAGCATGCGGCACAGCGCCTGGGCACCGACGGCACCGGCGCCGTTGCGCGAGAGGGCCTGCAGGCCATGCAGCAAGGCTGCGTCCATGTCGCGCGCCGCCAGCACGCGGGCGCGGGAGCGCACCTGCAGCACCTGCTCCAGCCAGTCCCAGGTGTCGGCGCGGTGCTGCAGCGCGGCTTGCAGCTCCAGCGCAAGCTTGTCCCATTCCGAGCCGGGCGCCTGAGCCGCATCCGCGCAGCTCGGTACACGCAGGAAGGCGGACAGTTGCACGTAAGAGTTTGTCAAAGAACCCATGGCCGTCATGTAAGCTGTTACGACACACAGCGTAGGGACAGGGCTGCCGAAAAAGGTGGCTTAACCGTCAACGCATGCGGCGCCCCAATTGGCGAGGCGCCGTCGGCACCGCCACCGCCAGAGGGCGGTGCCGTGCAACCCGGGGCGGCCCCTCAATGCGGCACGGCAACGGCAACGGCTGCGCCGAGCTTGGGCGTCAAGGCGGCGCGGGCAGCGGCCACGGCCTGCGGCTGGCGGCCCGCGACTCGCAGCGCATGCAACTGTTCAAGAGACGGTTGAACGGGCACCTGGTCGGCCCTGAGCGCGGCACGCACGCCCAGCTTGGGCTGCGAGCTGTCGCGCAACAGCGGGCCCATGAGCACGGCGCCGCGGGCATTGAGCAGCACGGCCACCAGCGGCTGGTCGGCGCGGGCGCCGCGCGCCAGCACGATGCCGGTCTCGCCGCTGGCCAACTTCACGAAGCAGCCCGGCGGGTACAGGCCCACCACCTTGAGCAGCGCCCCGCCGATGCGGTCGGGCCTGCCGTCCGGCCCCATGCAGGCCTGCCCCGCGGCCTGCATGGCCGTGAGCGCCTTGCGCCCGGCGCGGCGGCTGATCTTGGCGCAATAGATGTCCACGCGGCGCAGCAGCGCGGCCAACTGCTGGCCCGGCGTGAGCTGCTGCGGCGCCAGCCGCTGCAGCGAGTCGTCGTGGTGCAGCCGCACGGCCTCCAGCCACACCGGGTCGGTGACGCCGCCCTCGCGCAGCAGCCGCTCGGCCTCGACGCTGTGCTGGTCGATCACGGCGCGCATGCCGGCATCAAGCTTGGGCGCGGCCATGAGCGCCAGCCTGTCCTGCAGCCGGCGCATGGCGACGTTCATAGTGAGGGCAGCACAATCCAGTTGCGAGAGCAACTCTTCGCTGAAGCCCAGCTCGCGGCCGATCTCGCCGGCGATGAGCATGCAGCGCAGGGCCTGATGGCTGCTGTAGTGGTCAGCGTGGCGCGTGCCGTTGTGGATGTAGTGGAACAAGGCCTCGTCCATGCGGCGCGAGGCCAGCTCGCGTGCGCGGGCCAGCACATCCATCACGCGCTGCACCCACGGCTGCTGCGGGCTGGGGTCGCGCAGCGCCGCATCCAGCAGGTAGACCAGCGCCTCCCACTCCTCGCCGGGCTTGGCGGAGCTGCTGGTCTGGCGCGCAGGCTCGGCCCGTGCGCGGGCAATGGCCGACAGCGGCGCATCGCGCCGTATGAGCTCGTCCACGCGGGCCGCCAGACGGCGGCGCCAGTCGGCCACGGCCACGGCATCGGCGTACACGCCGTTGCGGCTGCGCATCGTGGCGCGCGCCGTATGGCCGTCCATGGGCTCGCTGGCCGCGAGCAGCAGCTTGCCCTCGGCATCGAAAACGTCGAAGGGAAGCCGGTCCTCGGCTTCCAGGTATTCCGGGGAAAGGGATATCAATCTCACGGTCGGGCACCTGTGGACCTGCAAGGATCCATCCGGCGGCTGTGCAGCGCCTTGAGCGCGGACAACGACAACCGTTCCGCTCCGTTCAACGGATCGAGTCGCAGCCGCTTGCTGGACTCGACGGATTGCGGGAAGAAGCGGAGAGATCTCACGGCCGGTGACTGCTGAAACATCAGGCCCGAGAGTAGGCAAAACACCGGGGAGGAGAGTGACAGAAATGTCAAGCTCGGCCCACTCAGTGAGAACAATGTGCCTTCCTGCACGATCGGCAGCGGCCCGGCGCGAGCGGCACCTGCCGCACGCCGACCAACCCAGTAGCAGTCAACACGAAGCGAATGGCACAGCGCAGCTTCAGCTCAGCAGCGCCCCCAGCTCATGGCCGCCCGCATGCGGCGGCGCACCTCCTGGGGCTGGCTGTCCAGCCATTCGTCGAACTCGCGCCGCGTCTGGTGCTGCACGTCCACCACACCCACGAGCAGGGTCAGAAGCAAAAATCCGATCATGGTTGCATCCTCCTGGTTGGCAACCATTATTAGGTGTTTTCCCTAATACACAAGCCTTGAAAGCGTCACGGAAGACCGGTCACGCCAGCGAAAGCCGCGGCGCGTGAAGAATGAACGGCGTACCGGCGGTGCGGGTGGGGCTGTGCAAAAAGCAACGCCGCGGCCCATTGAGGGCGCGCGGCGTGCGAAAAGTGTTTGGGGCGCGCGGTGCCGGTGACGATGCCGGCGCGACGGGCAGGGCGTCAGGCGTGGCCGGGCGGGTAGCTGAAGCCGTAGCCGCGCTCCAGCTCCAGCCGGGTTTCCTCCAGAAAATCCTCCTGCACGGGGTCAGGCTCGCCGCCGCGCTGCAGGTGGACCTGGTACCACGCCGCGATGAGGACGCAGATGGTGGGCTCGGGGCCGTCCACGACTTCCTCGATGTCCAGGCCGCTGGCTTCGCAGATGGCTTCAATGGGTTCCATGGAGAACACCACGGCGCCGTCGTCGCTGTCCCGCGACAGTTGCAGGTCCGCGAAGTTGATGCCTTCGGGGATGGTGGCTTGCAGTTCGATCACGATGCGTCCCTCCGTGAATGCCGCTGCGGGCAGGCGGTTGTCGAAGAGGACAGGACCTTCAGGGCACCGGCCCCGGCCGCCGCGGCCACCGGGTACAGGCCTCCTCCGGTCAGGCCTCGGCCTCAAACTAGCACGTATCGGGCCTGGGCGCGACCCGTCGGGAATCACGACGCCACCCCACCGGCGCACCACCAAGGTGCGCAGGCGTGGGGCGCGGGTTCAGCGCAGGACGAAATCCGTCAGGTCCAGCGCGCTCACGCCCAGCAGCCGGATGGCGAACTCGGCGTCCGCATCCGCGTCGGTGTTGGCGTAGAGCACGCCGTCGGCGAATTTCAGTTGACCCGCCGCGGTGAAGGCCGCCGACGCATCGATCAGGGCCGTGAAGGCCTCGCGCGCCGCGGTGGCGGTGTTGGCGTCCAGCCCAACGAGGTCCAGCTTGTCCTGGCCGCGCACGAAGTCGGTGATGACGTCGGCCGTGGCCGCCGTCGTGCCCACATCGGCCAGCCCGGGGAAGGCGAAGGTGTCGCGTCCGTCGCCGCCGGCAAGCGTGTCCGCGCCCGCGCCGCCCAAGAGCCGGTCGTCGCCCGCATCGCCCTGCAGCACGTCGTTGCCCGCGCCGCCGTAGAGCGTGTCGTTGCCCTCGCCGCCGCGCAGCGTGTCGTTGCCGGCCTCGCCCCACAGGCTGTCGTTGCCCGCGCCGCCGTCCATCAGGCTGGCGCCCAGGCCGCCGTGCAGCGCGTCGGCCCCGGCGGTGCCGGCGACGTTGTCGGCCGGGTAGTTCACCGCCGCCGTGGCGGCGCTGGCAACGGCCTCCTTGCCGCCGAGCAGGTCCACGAAGGACGCCTTGACGCTGATGGCCTTGTCCACGTCGGCCGCCGTGAGCACGTAGCTTGCGCCCGTGGCCCCGGCGATGGCCGTGCCGCCGCGCAGCCACTGCAGCGCCACGGGACCCATGCCGTCGAGATCCTGCAGCTCGAAGCTCGCCGACAGCGTGCGGCCTACCTCGGCCGTGCCGCTGACGGTGACGCTGCCCGTGGCCACGTCGTTGACGTTGGCCACCGCCGCCGAAGCCGTGCTGGTCACGCTCTCGACCGTGCCGTGGCCGTCGGTGTAGGCCACCCGCACCGACACGGCCTGGCCCACGTCGGCCTGGCCCAGCGCATAGGTGGCCGCCGTGGCACCGTCCACCGCCACGCCGCCGCGCAGCCACTGCCAGCTCAAGGCGCCCAGACCGTCGGCATCCACCAGCTTGGCCGTCACGGCCGACAGCACGCCGCCCTGCCTGGCCAGGCCCGTGAGCGTCACGCCGCCCGTGGGCGCGTCGTTGACGTTGGCCACCGCTGCCGTCGCGTCGCTGGTGACGGCCTCGGCCGTGCCCAGCTTGTCCACGTAGGCCGCGCGCGCCGCGATGGCGTGGCCCACGTCCGCTTCCTTGAGCACGTAGGTGGCCGCCGTGGCGCCGGCGATGGCCGCGCCGTCGCGCAGCCATTGGTACTTGACGGTGCCCAGGCCGTCGGCATCGGCCAGGGTGTGGGCCGCCGTGAGCGTCTGGCCCTGCGTGGCCTCGCCGCCGACGGTCACGCCGCCCGTGGGCGCGTCGTTGACGTTGGCCACCGCCGCCGTGGCCGCGCTGGTGCGGCTCTCGGCCGTGTTGAAGCCGTCCACGTAGGACGCCTTGACGCTGATGGCCTTGCCCACGTCGGCCTGCGTGAGCGTGTAGCCCGCCCCCGTGGCCTGGGCGATGGCCACGCCCGCGCGCAGCCATTGGTAGCTGACCACGCCCAGGCCGTCGAGGTCGGCCAGCGTGTGGCCCGCCGTGAGCACCTGGCCCTGCGCGGCCGTGCCGCTGACGGTCACGCCGCCCGTGGGCGCGTCGTTGGCATTGGCCACCGCCGCCGAGGCGGTGCTGGTCACGGACTCCAACGCGCCATAGCCGTCGGTATAGGACACCCGCACCGACACGGCCTGGCCCACGTCGGCCTGCGAGGTCGCGTAGGTGGCCGCCGTGGCGCCGTCCACCGCCACGCCGCCGCGCAGCCACTGGTAGCTGAAGGCGCCCAAGCCGTCGGCATCGGCCAGCTTGGCCGTCACGGCCGACAGCACGCTGCCCTGCTTGGCCAGGCCGCCCACCGTCACGCCGCCTGCGGGCGCGTCGTTGGCGTTGGCCACCGCCGCCGTGGCCGCGCTCGCGACGGCCTCGGCCGTGCCGAACTTGTCCAGGTAGGCCGCGCGCACCGAGATGGCGTGGCCCACGTCGGCCTGCGCCAGCTTGTACGTGCCCGCTGCTGCACCGGCGATGTCCACGCCGTCGCGCAGCCACTGGTACTTGATGGCGCCCAGGCCATCGGCGTCGGCCAGGGTGTTGGCCGCCGTGAGCGTCTGCCCCTGCGTGGCGCTGCCGCTCACGGTCACACCGCCCGTGGGCGCGTCGTTGACGTTCTGCACCGCGGGCGAGAGCTGGTCGGTGAAGGTTTCGGTCTTGCCGCCGCCGTCGACCCAGGTGGCGCGGGCGGCGACGGACTTGCCCACGTCGTCCTGCGTGAGCGTGTAGCGCTGCCCCGTGGCCCCCGCGATGGGCAGGCTGCCACGCATCCACTGCCAGCTCACGGGGCCCATGCCATCGTCATCGTGGAGGTCGTGCGTGGCCGTGACCGTGTGGCCCTGGATGAACGAGTCCACGCTGAGCGTGATGCCGCCCCAGGGCACGTCGTTGACGTTGGCCACCGACGCCGTGGCCGCGCTGGTCAGCGTCTCGTGGCCGCCGTAGTTGTCGGTGTAGCTCGCGCGCAGCGTGAGGACGTGGCCCACGTCGGCCTGCTTGAGCGTGTAGCTGGCGCCGGTGGCGCCGTCCACGGCCTGGCCGTCGCGCAGCCACTGGTAGGCCAGCGCGTTGACCCCGTCGCTGTCCACGGGGGCGGCAGCCTTGAGCACCTCGCCCTGGCGCGCCATGCCCGTGATGGTGGGCGCCAGGGCGGCGTCGCTCAGGTTGGCCACCGCCACCGTGGCGGCGCTCGCGACGGACTCGGCCGTGCCCAGCCGGTCGGTGTAGGACACGCGCACGTTCACGGCGTGGCCCACGTCGGCCTCCGCCAGCTTGTAGGTCGAGCGCGACGCGCCGGCGATGGCCGTGCCGTCGCGCAGCCACTGGTAGAGGAACGCCGCGGGCGCGCCGTCGGGGTCCACGATGTTGTGCTGCGCCGTGAGCGTCTGGCCCTGCACGGCCTGGCCAAAGACCTGCACGCCGCCCGTGGGCGCGTCGTTGACGTTGGCCACCGGCGCCGTGCTGTTGCTCACCACGCGCTCCACGATGCCGTGCAGGTCGTTGAAGATCACGCGCACCGAGATGGCCTTGCCCACGTCGGCCTGCGTGAGGGTGAAGGTGGTGCCGCCGTTGGGTTCGGGAATGATCTGGCCGTCGCGCAGCCACTCCAGCCGCGCCGCGCCCACGCCGTCGGGGTCGGCCAGCTCGTAGCTCACCGACAGCGTCTGGCCCTGCGCGGGCGTGCCGGTGATCGTCACGGTGCCCGTGGCCGGCGCGTTCTCCGTGTTGGTGGGGATCTCAGTGGTGTACGCGCTGCCCACGCCGCGGTAGTTGCCGTAGACGTCCCAGTAGGTCAGCAAGACCGATATCCGCTGGCCGATGTCCGAGGTCTGCAGCGTGTACGTGCTGCCGTGGTAGGCCTCGCCGCCGGCTCGGATCACCGCCGACCCGGAGTACCAAGTGAACGTCGGGTTCAGCATGCCCTCGACGTCGGCCACGGTGCTGGACACCGAGAGCGTGCTGCCCACGCGGGCCTCGCCCGTCAGGGTGACATTGCCGGTGATCGGGTCGTCCACGTTGCGCAGCGCCACCGTGGTGCTGCCGCTCACGGCAGCGTTGGCCTCGCCGCTGCCGTCGTTGAAGCTCCACTGCAGCGCCACGCTGACCGGCGGCACGTCCGAGCTGTTGGCATAGCCGATGCCGCGCAGCACCTCGTTGACGCGCGCCTGCGTGGCCTGGCCGTTGAAGCTGATGGACAGCATCCCGGCCGCATTGCCGACCGTGCCCACGGCCACGCCGCCCACCGTGGCCACGCCGCCGGCCAGGCTCAGCCCGCCCAGGCCGCTGAACCGGTCCTCCGCCGACGCCCCGCCCACGCGCGACAGCGTGAGCACGGCTCCGGCGTAGTTGCCCGCGCCGCCATCCAGCGCGGCGAGCTCGGCGTCGAACACGGCCGCAGACGGCGCCAGGCAGATGGGCTGGCTGCCCTCGGTGTACGTGGGAACGCCGGCCATTGAGGACGGCAGGCTGCCTTGCGCAATGAAGGAGGGAGTCGTGTTGCTCATCGCTTGCCCTGGAATTCTGGTGATGTGAATCGCTTGAATCTCATTCGATGGCCGGCACCGCAACGCTGCGGCGGCAGGAGCCGGATGCCTGCCAGACATCAAATTTCTGAAACATTTAGAAAAACTTTAACAAATTTAATTACTTATCAGAGGTTCGCTCGGTCACATGTTCAAGTTCGGTCGATACATGTCAAAAAACGGATGCAAAGAGAGCGTGCCGCTCTTGCATGACACGCCTGCGCAGCAGGTGCCACGGAGCACGCGTGTTCGTCCTGTGACAATTGCGCTCAGGAGATATGTCAAGCGATGAGAAACCTGGGATTCGTGCTCTTGCTGCTGCTGTGGGTGGTGCTGGTCTACGCCGGCTACGTGCTGTTCGGCTGGTGGATGGTGGCCTTTGCCACCTTGGGCGCACTGTGGGCCTGGTTCAGGCTCAAGGCGGCCAGACAGGCAGGCGTGCGCTCCGGCAAGGCGCCGGCCGCGCCCAGGGACGGCGGCTGAGCGCGTGCTACGCCGGCGGCCCCGGCGGATGGCCGCTGATGTGCTCCACGAAGCGCCGCGCCGCCAGCCCAAGCGGCCGCTCCTTGGACCACACCACGTCCACCCAGAGCTGCAAGTCGTTGGTCAGGTTCTCGAAGGGCATCTCCACGAGCTGGCCGGAGTCCAGGTACCGGCGCACGAAGTTGCGCGGCAGCCAGCCCCAGCCCAGCCCGGCGCTGATGAGGCTCAGCGCCGCCTGCGGCGTGTCCGTGCGCCAGCGGTGGCGTGCGAACACGAAGCGCGCATCCACCTGCGCGCGGTCGCGGCTGGCCACCACGATCTGCCGCGTGGACAGCAGGTGCTCCTCGCGCAGCCCTCCCGCGCCGGCAGCCTGCAGCACGGGGTGCGCCGGCGCCATCACCGCCACCAGGCTTTCGCTGGCCACTTCCTGGAAGCCCTCGCGCCCGTCCAGGCTGGGCCGCTCGAACACCAGTGCCAACTGCGCCCGTCCGCTGTGCAGCAGCGCCAGCGCGTCGGCCTGCGGCGCGGCCAGCACCTCCACCTCCAGCAGCGGATGCTCCTGCGCCAGCGCCGCCAGCGCCGCGCTCCAGGGCGCGGCCAGCAGCTCCGGCGCGATGGCCAGGGTCAGCAGCTCCTCCAGCCCGCGCGTGAGCGCCAGCGCGTGCACTTGCAACTGCCGCCGCTGCGCCGCCAGCGCCCGCACCTGCGGCGCCAGCGACAGCGCCTGCGGCGTGGGCCGCGGCTCGCGCCCACTGCGGTCGAACAGCCGCAGCGCCAGCTCGCCCTCCAGTTGCGCGATGGCCATGCTCACCGCCGAGGGCACGCGCCCAAGCGCGCGCGCCGCGGCCGAAAAGGAGCCATGGTCCAGCACCGCCAGAAAAACGTCCACCTCGTTGCCTTCGAAAGCCATCTTTCAGATACGCTGACAGCAGATGACTTTTTATATCAGCCCCGCAGACATACATTGCCGCCGTCAACGGAGTTGGGCGATGCAAGGTGTGAAACGACGGGTGGTGTACGTGGCGCTGTACGAGGCGGTGGCCATCGTGCTGGCGACGCTGGGCTTCATGCTGGCCGCCGATGCGGGCGCGGCGGACGCCACGGGGCTGTCGGTGCTGTCCTCGGCGGTGGCGGTTTTATGGAACCTTGCGTTCAACCACGGCTTCGAACGGTGGGAAGCCCGCCAGCGCGTGCGCGGCCGCGGCCTTGCGCGCCGCGTGGCGCACGCGGTGGGCTTCGAGGGCGGCCTGGCCGCCATCCTGGTGCCGGTCATGGCGTGGTGGCTGGACATCAGCCTTTGGCAGGCGCTGGTCATGGATTTGGGCCTGCTGCTGCTCTTCCTCGCCTACACCTTTGTATTCAACTGGGTCTTCGACCGCGTATTCGGCTTGCCACGATCGGCACGGCCGGTCTGAGAACATCGCGGGGGTCCCGTTCCGCCCGCGTCCTGCATGAAGTTCGAAAAACAACCCCTGCTCGCCACCGCCACGCCCATCCACCCCTACGTGCAGGCCGCCAGCTACATGCTGGTGGCGGCGCTGTGCCTGCTGGCGCTGCTGGCCGGGCTGCTGCCGGGGCTGCTGGCGGTGTGCATCAGCTTCCTGGTGACGCGATCGCTCACGCGCGTGCCCGTGGGCCGGCTGCACGGCACGGGGCGTCTGCCGCCGTGGCTGGCGGCCACGGCGGTGATCGTGGCGCCGCTGGCGGGGCTGGCGCTGCTCATGCTCAACGCCAAGGGCTACTCCATCCTGGCCGTGCAGCAGTACCAGGCGCTGCTCAACCACCTGGCCAACACCATCCTGGAAATGCGCGAGCGGCTGCCGCAGGAGATCGTGCGCCATTTGCCCGAGGGCGTGGGCGAGCTGCAGGAGCTGATGGCGGCGCAGTTGCGCACGCAGGCCAGCCACCTGGCCTCGGTGGGCCGCACCTGGCTGCACGGGCTGCTGCTGGCCTACGTGGGCCTGATCGTGGGCGCGCTGCTGGCCACCCGGCGCGCACCCGCGGCACGGCGCCCGCTGGCCGCGGCCATTGCCTCGCGCGCGGCGCATTTCATAGACGCCTTCCGCCAGATCGTGGCGGCGCAGTTCTGGATCGCGGCCTTCAACGCCTCGCTCACCGCCGCATTCCTGCTGGGAGCGCTGCCGGCCTTCGGCATCGTCATGCCCTACGACTACGCGCTGGTGGCCATGACCTTCGTGTTCGGCCTGGTGCCCATCGTGGGCAACCTCGTGGTCAACGTCGTGATGACGCTGGTGGGCGTGTCGGTGTCGGTGTACGTGGGCGCGGCCTGCCTGGCTTTCCTGATCGGCATCCACAAGGCCGAGTACTTCATCAACGCCCGCGTGGTGGGCTCCAAGACGAGCACCGGCGTGTGGGAGCTGCTGGCGGTGATGTTCGCGGCGGAGACCCTGTTCGGCGTGGCCGGCCTGGTGGCTGCGCCGCTGTACTACGCCTATGCCAAGAAGGAGCTGGCGGCCGCCGGCCTGGTGTGAACCCCGCGCCTCCCGGCGCGCGCAAAGCGATCCCTAAGGGAAATCCCTAGACCATGGTGCAACACGGTTACAGCAACTGCGCCAGCCTGCAGCACCGGCGGTGCTCAATGCGTGGCACACGGCTGGACCAGCGGACGGCGGAATTCCTTGCCTATCACGGCGCGGGCATAGAGATAGAGGTGCAGGGACTGCGCGCACAGACGGTCCATGTCCACCCGGCCGTGCGCATCGCACGGAAACGCGCAGGCCTGCTGCGGGTCGAGCAGGGATTCGAAGCGCAGTTCGTAGCCGGGCTGTTCCAGTTCCAGGATGCTCATGTCACACAACTCCTTTGACCGCCTGCGTGTCTGCATCGACCGTGCCAACCGTGCACAGGCACGGCGACTGCGGGAGGATGCGTCCTAAGGGTTGACGCTTATTCGGCGGGGCGGAGTTTCAGTGGGCTGCCTTTCTGCGCACTGACGGAAAACGGTATTCCCGACCTATCACCGCGCGGGCGTACAGGTAATGGGTAAGTGCGGAATCGCCCAACCGGTCCATGTCCACCTGGCCGCGGGCGTCGCAGGGGAAGGCGCAGGCATTGGCGCCACCATCCAGGGATTCGAAATGCAATTCGTAACCCGCTTGTTCCAGTTCGGGAAGTGCCATTTCGTCAACTCCTTCACGCCTTGGAAACTCCGCGGCGTGCAGCCCTTGATATTCGCTTGCACAGCATGTAGCAGCGGGCGTGCCTGCCCTGCCCGGAAGAATGCCCGGACCCTGGGGGGAAAAGGAAAACCCCGCCGTGGCGGGGTTGGGACGGTGGACTTTCCAGCCCTGGACGCGGCAGTCGCCGCCGGCCGTCAAATCACAAGGAAATTGGAAGTGGAGAGAGCAGCAACTCCCGTGCCAATGCCAATCACCGCCAGTTTCACGGCGGCGATGGCGCCCGTGCCATCCTGGTCGTAATACAAATCTCCCGTGGAGGTGTTGTAAATCAGGCGCTGCGCCGCGCTGGTGGCCGCCATGGCGCCCGCGCCGGCCAGGAAGGCCCCGGTGGCCAAGGCCACGTTGTTGGCGGTGCCCAGGCCCGTCATCACGGAATTTTCCAGCCAGATTTTTTCGCCGGCAGCAAAATCGTCGATGCGGTCCACGTTGGTTTGGGCATTGGGAAGGGTATTGAAGACGAAAACGTCGCTGCCGGCGCCGCCATTGAGATAATCCTGCCCGGCACCGCCATAAAGGGTATCGTTGCCCTCGCCGCCCAACAGGTTGTCGTTGCCGTCGCCACCGTTGAGCGTGTCGCTGCCGTTGCCGCCATTCAGATTGTCGTTGCCCGCGCCGCCCAAAATAAGGTCATTGCCAGCGCGGCCCTCGAAGTAATTGTCGCCAGCCGAGCCCACCAGAATGTCGGCCATGGAACTGCCATTGGCATTCTCGATGTTGCGCAGGGTATCGGTGCCACCCCAGGTATCACGTGCGCTGCCCGCAGCCTGGTTGATCGTGAGGCCGCCCAGCGTGCCGGCATAAGCCGCAGCGGAAAGATTGACCACCGCGCCCATGGAGCCGGCATCGTCGCCCGAGCGGTCATAATTGACCGTGTCCACGTTGCCGCCGCCGTCTATGGTGTCGTTGCCGCGGCCGCCGTCGAAGAATTCCCAGGTCTGGTTGTTGTCCCGGCCGCGAATATAGTCGGCATAGTCGGAGCCGTTGACCGACAAATTGCCGTCGTCGAGTATGAACGTGTCGGTACCGCCCCAGCCGTCGCGGGCGCTGTTGCGGCCCACGTTGTAGGTCACGCCGCCCAGCGTGGCCGACACCATGCGGTTGCTCAAATTGACGATCACGCCGTTCGGATCGTCCCAATACCCCACGTTGGCCCACACGTTGTTGACGTTGTTGGGCGCGCCGCCAATGACGGTGTCATTGCCCTTGCCCAGCGTGAAACTCAAGGGGCCGTCGGAGCGGCCCAGCACCAGGCAGTCGGCATAGGCCGTGCCGGTGAAATGCTCGATGGAAATCAGCGTATCGACGGTATTGGCATTGCCCCCCGTTTCCAGCACCTGGTTGGCGCCGACGACGCGGTTGTTCCACGCTTCGGCACCACCGCTGAAATTGGCGAAGACGCCGCCGGTGGCGTCTTCGTAATAGGCATTGTCCGAGCCCGTGCCACCTACCAGGGTGTCGTTGCCCGCGCCGCCATACAGATCGTCGCCTTGGGAACCGGCCACCAGGCTGTCGTTGCCGGCGCCGCCGTGCAATTCGTTCTGGCCGTCGCCGCCCCATATCGTGTCGTTGCCGGCACCGCCCATGATCCAGTCGTGGCCCGCGCCGCCATTGATCGAATCGTTGCCCGCCGTGCCGACAATCAAGTCATCGCCCGCCGTGCCCACGGTGCCGGCGGCTATCGTGAAAGTGCTGTCCGGCGTGGCCAGGTATTCCATGCGCCCCGCGCCGGCCGCGGTGCCCGCATACTGGTTCAACACGGTGAGTTTGCCGGCCGAGCCAAAATCGAAAATCAGGTCGTTGCCCGTGCCACCACGGTAAATATCGATGCCGGAGTAAAGGTCGTTGGGGTCGGCCAGTTGCACCTTGTCGGCAGTCCCGCCCGTATCGCTCACGACGTCGATGCCCGTGCCCAAATTGAATTTGTATACGTCGTTGCCCGCGCCGCCATAAAGCGTGTCGTTGCCCGCGTCTCCAAACAGGGTATCGTCGCCCGTGCTGCCATTGACCGCTTCACTCTTGGACGTGCCCGTATAAATTCCCATATCAAAAACCTCTTGATTTGTTCGTCTCGTGGGCACCTCCGCCCGGCCGGAATAGTGCACCAGGGTCAATCGCCACAGCGTGAATTAATTCACACCATGGGCGCGACAAATGTCAAATTGAGCCGAGGTTTGTCCAGCAACAGCAATGCGCATGGCCCGCGGTGGGCGGGTATCAAAGGCTTTGACGCAGCGGCCGTGCTTGGGCCCCCAGTTGTGCCGCCAGCCCCGTGGCCAGCGCCAGGCGGCGCAGCAACCAGGGATTGAGGTCGTCGTCGGGCAAATCCACCGGCAGCGCCGTATCGAGAGAGGAGACCGGGGACAAAGGGCTTGCGGAGGCGGCCGCCGCGTTTTCCTCCAGCGCTGCGGCCATGTCCGCCACCGCGCGTTCCAGCGGCGCACGCAGCGCCTGCAAATCCAGCCGACCGCGGCGCAGCAGCAGCATGGTCTTGATCGCGGTGAGCTGCGCCAACAGTTGGTTGGCCAGCGTCAGCACGCGCTCCAGCGCCTGCAGCGGCGGCTGCACCGCGCGCGGCTCCACCAGCGCGCGCTGCGTGGCCTGCACCAGGGCCGAGAGGCTGTCGTAGGCCTCGCGCCGCGCCAGCCGCCATTGCAGCTCCGGCTCGTCGTCCACCGCCTGGAGCTGCGCCACGGCCAGCGCGATGCGCGCATGCCGCGCCTGCGCCCGCAGCACGCGCCCAAGCAGCGCGGGCAACTGGCGGCGCTCCCAGGACGGCAGCACGTAGCTGAAGCCCCAGGCCAGCGCGACGCCGATCAGCGTGTCGGCCATGCGCTCCACGATGTCGAACACCGTGCCGATGCCCGCGCCCAAGAGGTGGGCCTGCACCAGGCCCAGCACCGTGGCCGCCACTGACGTCACCAGGTAATGCCGCACCGCGAAGGCATGCGCCACGGCCTGCGCCAGCGTCAGCGCCAGCAGCAGCACCCAGGCCGACGGATGCGCGGCCAGCAGCGCGCCGCTGAGCACGCAGCCCACGAGCGTGCCGGCCACGCGGCTGTTGCGGCGCTCCAGCGTCTGCGCGAGGCTGCCGCGCAGCACCACCACGATGGTCAGCAGGATCCAGTACTCGTGCGTGCCCCAGGGCAGCGCCTGCGCCAGCGCATAGGCGCTGCCCAGCGCCAGCGCCGCGCGCACGGCGTGGCGCAGCGGCGGGGCGTCGCGCCGCCACAGCGCCAGCAGCGGCCGCCACGACCAGGCCGTCGGGCTCACGAAGA
>NZ_JAXOJX010000083.1:0-27902 GCF_034427735.1 Azohydromonas lata | reverse complement strand
ACCGCCCTGCCCTGCCTGCTGCCCGCCGGCACCGACGCCGCCGCGGCCCAAGCCGCCGTGCGCGAGGCGTTCGAGTCGGCCTACCGGCAGCGCTACGCCTTCCTCATGCCCGGGCGCGGGCTGGTGGTGGAGTCGGTGAACGTGGAGTGCATCGCCGCGGGCGAGCGCCCGGCCGAGGCCGCGTCCGCCGCCGCCGCCCAGCCGCACGAGCCCGCGCCCAAAGCGCGCGTGCGCATGTACTGCCTGGCCGACGAGTCGCCCGCGGGCTGGCGCGACGCCGCGCTGCACGTGCGCGAGTCGCTTGCTCCCGGCGCCACCATCGCGGGCCCGGCCGTCATCGCCGAGAAGAACGCCACCACGGTGGTGGACGCCGGCTGGCAGGCGCAGCTCACCGCCCAGGGCGGGCTGGAGCTGCGGCGCATACGCCCGCGCGCCGCCGTGCGCGCCGTGGGCACCGAGGCCGACCCGGTGATGCTGGAGGTGTTCAACAACCTCTTCATGAACATCGCCGAGCAGATGGGCCTGAGGCTGCAGAACACGGCCTACTCCGTGAACATCAAGGAGCGGCTGGACTTCTCCTGCGCGCTCTTCGACGCCGGCGGCAACTTGATCGCCAACGCGCCGCACATGCCGGTGCACCTGGGGTCCATGAGCGAGTCCATCCGCTGCGTGATCGCCCGCAACCCGGGCATGCGCCCGGGTGACGTCTATGTGCTCAACGACCCTTACCACGGCGGCACGCACCTGCCCGACATCACGGTGGTGACGCCGGTGTACCTGGCGGCGGGGGATGAAAAACCGGCCTTCTTCGTGGCCTCGCGCGGGCACCACGCCGACGTGGGCGGCACCACGCCGGGCTCCATGCCGCCGTTCTCGCGCTCCATCGTCGAGGAGGGGGTGCTCATCGACAACTTCAAGCTGGTCGAGAACGGCGTGCTGCGCGAGGCCGAGCTGCTGGCGCTGCTGCGCGCAGGCGACTACCCCTCGCGCAACCCGGCGCAGAACCTAGCCGACCTGCGCGCGCAGATCGCCGCCAACGAAAAGGGCGTGCAGGAGCTGCAGGCCATGGTGGCGCAGTACGGCCGCGAGACGGTGGCGGCCTACATGCGCCACGTGCAGGACAACGCCGAGGAGTCGGTGCGCCGCGTCATCACCGCGCTCCAGGACGGCGAGTTCACCCTGCCGCTGGACAACGGCGCGCGCATCCGCGTGGCGGTGCGCGTGGACGCCGCCTCGCGCTCGGCCACCGTGGATTTCACCGGCACCAGCGCCCAACTGGCCAACAACTTCAACGCGCCCAAGGCCATCACCCTGGCCGCCGTGCTCTACGTGTTCCGCACGCTGGTGGACGACGCCATCCCGCTGAACGCCGGCTGCCTGAAGCCGCTGCGAGTGGTCGTCCCGAAAGGTTGCATGCTCAACCCAATCTTCCCGGCGGCGGTGGTGGCGGGCAACGTGGAGACGTCGCAGTGCGTCACCAACGCGCTGTACGGCGCGCTGGGCGTGATGGCCTCCAGCCCCTGCACCATGAACAATTTCACGTTCGGCGACGAGCAGCGGCAGTACTACGAGACCATCGCCGGCGGCAGCGGCGCGGGCCCGGGCTTCGACGGGACCAGCGTGGTGCAGACGCACATGACCAACTCGCGCCTGACGGACCCGGAGGTGCTGGAGTTCCGCTTTCCCGTGCGGCTGGAGAGTTTTACTTTGCGCTCCGGCACGGGCGGCGCCGGGCGCTGGCGCGGGGGTGACGGCGGCGAGCGGCGCATCCGCTTCCTGGCGCCCATGACGGCCTCCATCCTGAGCAACGCCCGGCAGCACGGCGCCTTCGGCATGGCTGGCGGCCAGGCGGGCGCGGTGGGCGAGAACCGCGTGGAGTGCGCCGACGGAAGGGTCAAAACCCTGGACCACATCGGCCAGGTGGCCATGGCGCCGGGGGACGTGTTCGTCATCTGCACGCCCGGCGGCGGGGGCTACGGCGAGCCGGCATGAGGCATCCGGCCCGTGCGGGCCGCCCTGCCCCGGCCGGGGTGCGGCGGCCCTGAAAGGGAAAAGCGGCCTGCGGGCCGCTTTTTCATTGGGGAGAAGGATTCAGCTGCGGTGGCCGCGCGCATGGTGGCGGCTGCCGTGGGGCTCGATGCTGCGATCCGGCGCCAGGCGCTCGTGCGGCGTCTGTAGGGCGGCCAGGCGGTGCACGCCGGCGGCGGAGTCCTGCC
Organism: Azohydromonas lata; assembly: GCF_034427735.1. NCBI lineage: Bacteria > Pseudomonadati > Pseudomonadota > Betaproteobacteria > Burkholderiales > Sphaerotilaceae > Azohydromonas > Azohydromonas lata. The sequence continues at coordinate 25,686 of NZ_JAXOJX010000083.1, read as the reverse complement.
GCGTCGCCTCGCCGAGCACCATGTCGCGCAGCGCGGCCATGATTTCCTGCGATGTCGGCTTGTGGCCAAAGAGCGCCGGGCGCGACTGCACGATGCACTGCACCGCCTGCCGCTCCTGCTCCGACGCAAAGCGGCAGACCTCGGCCAACGGGTCGCCGCGAAAGCCCGCTTCGGACAGCTCCACAGCCCGCTTGATCAGTGCCAACGCCCTGAGGGTGTTCATGCCTGCCTTCCCGTCCACGAGAGAGGAAGCCATTGTGCAGTGCAGCATTGGGCCCGCGTTGAGGTTTTTACGCACTGTGATCTATGTGTTTACCTGTGTTCCAAAGCGCCGGCAGGCCGTGGCAGCAGGAGTGGCGTGGGGGTGTTAGACGGTCTAACACCCCTGATGGCAGCGACAGCGGGAAGCCGGCGCTTACTTCGTTTGTAAAGGGCGTGACCGACTCGCAGCTGCTTTGAGGCGGGACGGGACTGCAGCTGGGAGACGCGCACAGCGAGGGGTGTTAGACGGTCTAACACCCTAGGCGGCCGCCACAGTCCCGCGCCAAAGTGCGTCAGCCTTTCAACAAAGACGCAGCGCACCTTGCCCCGTCATGCCTGCGAAAGCAGGCATCCACGACAACCGGGGTGTTGGCGTGTCAACGCCGGTCCTGGGCAGTGCGGTTCGAACGTGACACCGGAGTGTTCACGAGCATGACGGCGTAAAGGGCGCAGCGCCCTGGCTGGTGGGGCACGCCAAGCCGTTGAATGTCTGGGCGACCAGTTGCCGATGCCTGGGTGTTAGACGGTCTAACACCCCTGGTGGTAACCATCGCGACCGCCTCCGCTGACCCGGTCCACGCAGAGAAGATCCGCCGGGAAACGCCTCCATACCGGCCGGCGACTGCAACCCGGCGGTGACGGCGTGGGGGGTGTTAGACGGTCTAACACCCCAGGCGGCCGCCACCGCCCAGAGCCACGCTGCGTCAGCCTTTCAACAAAAGCACAGCGCACCCTGACCCGCCATGTCCGCGAAAGCGGGCATCCACGATGACCGGCATGTTGACGTGCCGACGCCGGCCCTAGACGATGCGGTTCGAAAGCGACACCTGGATGTTCGTGGATGCCCGCTTTCGCGGGCATGACGGCGTAGGAGGTGCCGCGCTCTGGCTGATGGGACACGCCAAGTCGCCGAATGTCCGAGCGGCGGGGTGCCGATGCTTGGGTGTTAGACGGTCTAACACCCCTGGAGGCCACCATGGCCCAACGCCGCCGTGCGACAGCCCTTCGCAAGGTACAGCGCACCCTCACCCGTCATGCCCGCGAAAGCGCACTGCTGTCCGGGGAAAACGTAACGGTGACGGGCACGCTGCTCAATCTAGCGCCACGAGTGCTACAGGTACAGGCCGCAAGAAAAAACGTCGTCATTCCGGCGAAGGCCGGAATCCACGAGTGCCGAGATGTCGCCCGTTGTGCGCCGCGGCGTGCCAACAGGCTTCACGCCAGCGCCTTGGTGCGCGTGGATCCCGGCCTTCGCCGGGATGACGGCGGTTTTTCTTCGGCCTACAGCCCTGTGCGGCGACCGTTACGTTCTCCTCGGACAGCAGTGCGCGGAAGCGGGCATCCACGCCAGCCAGGGTGCTGGCGCGCCAATGCCGGCTCGGAGCGCTGCCGTTCGAAGGCCACACCTCGGTGTTCGTGGATGCCCGCTTTCGCGGGCATGACGGTATAGGAGGCGCAGCGCTTTGACCGGTGGGATACGCCAAGCCGACGAATGCCCGGGCGACGGGATGCCGAAGCCTGGGTGTTAGACGGTCTAACACCTCCATTGGCCCCGAATGCGAACCGACACAAGGTGGAGCTGAACCAGTGCCAGCCGATGCCCGACCCGCAGCGCGTCCCTGACCCGTCATTCCCGCGCAGGCGGGAATGACGAGGTAACGGGTGCGGCACTCTGGCTGGCGGGAGGCGCCAAGCCGCCAAATGACCGAGCGGCCGGACGCCGAAGCCTGGGTGTTAGACGGTCTAACACCCTTGGCGGCCGCCGCAACCCAACGCCACCGTGCATCAGCCTTTCAACAAAGGCTCAGCGCACATTGACTCGTCATGCCCGCGAAAGCGGGCATCCACGACGGCCGAAGTGCTGGCGCGTCAGCGCCGGCCCTGGGCAATACGGTTTGAACGTGACACCTGGGTGTTTGTGGATGCCTGCTTTCGCGGGCATGAGGACGTAGGAGGCGCGGCGCCCTGCCCAACAGGAAACGCCAAGCCGCCAAATATCCAGGTGACCAGATGCTGATGCTTGGGTGTTAGACGGTCTAACACCCCGGTGGAGATCGCGGCAAAGGCCGCCATCCACCCGTCCTGCTGAAAAAAAGCGGCCCGCCGAAACCCACGATAAAACCAACCGGCGACTGCAAGCTGACGCCGGCGGCATGGGGTGTTAGACGGTCTAACACCCCCACCGGCCCCGAAGTCGAACCGGAGCAAGTGAAGCTGAACCAGCGCCAGCCGATGGCCGACCCGCAGCGCATCCCCGATCCGTCATTCCCGCGCAGGCGCACTGCTGTCCGGGGAAAACGCAATGGTCGCCTCACAGGACTGTAGGCTTAAGAAACCGCCGTCATCCCGGCGAAGGCCGGGATCCACGCGCACCCAGGTGCTGGCGTGAAGCCTGTTGGCACGCCGCGCTGCTCAACGGGGCGACATCTCGGCACTCGTGGATTCCGGCCTTTGCCGGAATGACGACGTTTTTTCTTGCGGCCTGCGCCCGCGGCACTCGTGGCGCTTGATTGAGCAGCGTGCTGGTCACCATTACGTTTTCCCCGGACGGCAGTGCGCCTGCGCGGGAATGACGAGGCAGTGGGCGCGACGCCCTGGCTGGCGACAGGCGTCAGGCCGCCACAAATTTCCGCGCTGCCGAATGCCGAAGCCAGGGGTGTTAGACCGTCTAACACCCCCCGCCCATGAAAAAAGCGGCCCACCAGGAGCCGCTTCGAATTCATCCGGGATCTGGCGTCACCCGGCGCCAACGGCGCGGGGGTGTTAGACGGTCTAACACCCCGCTGCCGCTTCACCCCTCAGCCGTCGGCCAGCATCTTTTGCAGCGCCTCTTCCAGCTCCAGCCAGCGCTGCGGCGGCAGCACGGCGGCGTCGACTTCGATGTAGGTGCGCTCGCCGTCGCAGCGGATGGCGGCGCGGCGGCGCTGGCCCAGGTCCATCACGCGGTCGTCGGCGTAAGGGACGTGGGCCGCCGGCGCCGCGGCCGCGGGGGTGTTAGACGGTCTAACACCCTCCGGCCCCGCCGCAGCCACCAGGCGCTTGAACACCTTGGCCGCGGGCAGCGTGTCGCCGCTGACGCTCACGGCCTCGGCCAGCACGGCGTCGCGGTTGCGGTCCAGCGCGTCCTTGAGCTTCTTGGTCCAGCGGAACTGGATGTCGTTGGGCGAGGCGAAGGCGTCCAGCACCTGCTGCGGCAGCTGCGACACGTGCATCGCGTTGGACACGTCCCCGGGCCCGCGGCCAATGAAGCCGGCGAGCTGGCGCAGCGAGGGGAACATGCCCTCGTCCAGCGCGCGGCGGTACATGTGCCCCTGCTCGTAGGCCGACAGCCCGCGCTGCAGCCGGTTCTCGCGCTCCATGTAGCCGAAGAGCTCGCGGTCATCCAGCGCCTTGACCACGGCCGACACCGGCACGCCCAGCTCCAGGCAGGCGCGGTGGCGGCGGTGGCCGAAGACCACCTCGTACTTGTGCGCCGCGCCCTCGCCCGCCCTGGCCTCCAGCGGCCGCACCATGATGGGCTGCACGTTGCCGCCGGCGTCCAAGATCTCGGTCTTGAACGCCTCGAAGTCCGGGCCGCGGAAGGAGTCGGCATGGCGGTTGGCCCAGCGGCTGGGGGCGATCTCGCGCGCGTCCAGCAGCAGCGCGCCGCGCTCGCCGGCCAGGCGCTGCACCTCCTGCTCCAGCTCGCTCACCCGGGCGCGCAGCGTGGCGTTGTCCAGGATCTCCATGGTCGTGAGCCCCGGCCCCGTCTTGGGCCGCGCCCCGCTGGCCGGCGCCAGCGGCGGGACGATGGGCGGCCGCTCCGAGGCCACCAGCGCCGGCGCGGCCGGCGCGGCTGCATAGCCTGCCGCCGCATCGGCCGCCGGCTCGGCCGCAGGCGTGCCCGCGGCCGGCCGCGCCGAGCGCGGCGGCGGCAGGACGAAAGCGATGTTGTCGCCCTTGCGCTCCTTGCGTCCGGTGCTCATTGCGCGCCTCCGTTGAGCTGTTCGAGCTGTTTGGTCCAGAAGAGCTGGCCCTGGTCCTCGATCAGGTCCACCAGCCGGTCGTAGGCCTCGGTGGCGCGCTTGAAGGTGCGGGCGCTGGCATTGACCACGTGGTCGTAGACGGTGCCGAACTCGGCCGACGAGGTGTTGGCCGCCGCCGTCTTGGGGATCTCCACCTGCACCAGCTTGTCGGCATAGGCCGTGGCCATCCACTTCTTGACCATCAGCCCCGTCTGGTCGGTGCTCTCCACCTTGGTGGGCAGCACGTCTATGAAGCTGAACTTCTTGTTGCCCCCGCGCTGGCGGATCAGCGTGTTGGTCAGGTCGGAGAACAGGTCCCAGAACTGCGCGGAGCTGGCGAAGTCCAGCGCGTTGGGCGGCAGCGGCATGACGATGCCGTCGGCGGCCATCAGCGCGTTGATGGTGGTGTAGGACAGGGCAGGGGGGGTGTCGATGATGATGAAGTCGTAGTCCTCGCGCGCCGCGTCCAGCCCCAGGTCCAGCACCTTCCAGAACTCGAAGTTGGGGTTGGCCATCTGCCGCGCCGGCAGCGTGAACTCCGCGCCGAACAGGAAGGGTGCTGCCGCCACCAAGTCGATGCCGTCCCAATAGGTCGAGCGGATCGCATACGACACGTCGGCCTGCTCGCCCTTGAACAGGGGCAGCACCGTGTCGGCAATCTCCACCTCCGAGTCCGGCAGGATGCCGAAGAGGGTGGTGAGCGAGCCCTGCGGGTCGCAGTCGATCACCAGCACCCGGTGCCCGGCCAGGCTCAGGCCCTGCGCCATGGTGGCGGCGGTGGTGGTCTTGCTGACGCCGCCCTTGAAGTTGCCAATGCACACGGTGACGGCCGTGGCCCCCGCGGGGCGCAGGTCGCCCTCGCGCGCCACCCGCACCCACTGCCTGGCCTCGGCCAGCGTGAACTCGCGCCGCGCGCCGCTGGGCGACAAGGTGCCGGTGGGCAGGTCGCCCTTCTTGATGCGCGTGAGCACCTTGGACTTGTCCCAACCTGTCAGCTCCGCCAGCCCGCCGCTGGAGAACACCGGCGGCTGCTTGCGCGCATCCGGCGCCAGCATGGTGCCGCGGATCTGCGCCACCACCGCCTTCACCCGCTCGGCCTGCTCGTCGATGGCTTCCAACGAAATGCCATCGTCATCATTCAGCAAAGTTGCTTCCAAGACAGCGTTCCCCACGAATTTTCGTTGCGATGCGCCGCATTGTAGAAGTGATCCTCAAAATTGATCGACAGAAAAAATTCGAGGAGAAACAGGCTCAAAACACTGGACGAAGAAACTGAAAAAAGACTTCATAAAGCTTTCCTTTAAGCAGTCTTTACCTTCTTTAATACCTTTAGGCCTGTGGATAATTAAAAAAATCTTTGCGAATCAATGACTTGCGTTCACGGGGTGTCCAGGTGGACACGGGTTTGCGTCCAGGGTTCTGACTTTGAGCGTCCTGCGCCTTGACCTTTCCTGTCCAGCCTTTTGACCCTGGCGGGCCTGGACGGCCTCCAGCCTGTGGATAAGTGAGCGCGGCATGGGCGGGGAACCCCGGCGGTGGCGTTTGAAGGGCCGGCCGGATGTCCAGGGTTTTGACTATCCGGTATCTGGCGGCGTCCCCAACGGCCTGAAAGCGGCGACGGGGCCTGTCCGGCGGGTGCCGGACATATACTCGCCGCCCATGTCCAAGGCCTTGCAGACAACTCCACAGCTCCCGGCGGCGGAGGTCTTTCGCAAGCCCACGGCCATCATCGCCATCGTACCGGCCAACAAGCCGCTGACGGTGACGGCGCGCAAGGCCTACAACGTGATGGGCCGCATGGCGCAGCGCGCGGGCGACACGGGCGACACGGGCTACGCGGCGCCGCTCAAATCCATACTGCGCGGCTTCGGCGCGGACTCCAACGCCGCCGGCTCGCTCAAGCGCTACCTGGACGAGATGATGACGACCAAGGTCGAGTGGCGGCAGCTCTCGGCCGGCGACACGCCGCTGCAGGCTGCCGACGCGGCGGACGTCGTGGTCGCCGGCGAGCCGGAGCGGCTGCTGATGTTCACGCTGGTGTCGCAGGTGGAGCTGTACAAGGTGGGCCGCGACAACTGGGTGCGCTGGTGGTATCCGCCGGCCATACGGCGCCAGATGACGGACCCCGAGCGCTGGGCGCAGATCAGCCTGGAGACGGTGGCGCGGCTGGGCACCTACGCGGCGGTGGCGCTGTACGAGATCTGCGTGCGCTACAAGACCACCGGCCGCACCGCGCGCCAGCACTGGAGCTGGTGGGTGCCGGTGCTGCGCGGCAGCGAGCAGGCCAAGCAGCGCGAGTGGCGCAAGATCAAGAGCGAGCTGGTCGTCCCGGCCCTGCGCGAGATCAACGAGCTCAGCGAAATCGAGATCACGCTGGTGGAGCACAAGGAGGCCGACGGCGTGCACGTGCAGTTCGAGGTGAGCCCGCGCGAGTCGCACACCGCCGCCGCCGAAGCGCAGCAGCCGGTCGACGTCTCGCTCGTCAATCGGGCCCTCTCGCTGCACCTGGCCGAGCGCGAGGTGGACGCGCTCACCGAGCGCTACGGCGAAGCCGCCATGGCCCGCGCGCTGGACTTGCTCGACCGGCACCTGAACGGCTCCCAGCCGCCGGCGGACCGGCTCGCGCACCTGAAATGGATTCTTCACGGCATTGCCGAGCGCGCGCCGCGCCGCCCGGGGCCACAGGGCGCCATCGCCGCGGCGGCGCAGCCTCCGTTGCCGCGGGCGGCGCAGGCGTCAGGGCGCCGCGTCGGGCCGGTGGACGCGGCGCCGCAAGGGGCCGCGGCGCCGGCGCCTGCCCCCGCGCAGCCCAGCCTGCAGGCGTTCTCGCTGCGCTTCGATGCGCTGGAGCGGGAGCAGCAGGGCGCGTGGCTGGCCGAGCTGCGCCGCTGGGTGGTGGAGCGCGGCGTGGCCACGCCGCTGATGGTGCGCCGCATCGACTCCGGCGACTGGCGCTCGCCGCTGGTGCTGGCCTGGATGCAGCGGCTGCTTACGGAGCGTGGGGCGCTGTGATGATCTGGCCGGCCACGTTGTCCACCACCACGGGGCTGTTGAAGTAGGTCACGACCGGGTCGGTGCCGTACTTGTCCTTGACGAAGGCGCGCCAGGCGTCGGTGTACAGGGCCTCGGCGTCGGCCCTGGAATTCCACAAGTACACGCCGCCGGCGGTGCGGCCGTCCTCGGAGAGGACGTAAACCTTTCTCACCAGGCCCGGCACGCTGCGGTATTTGGGCGCCGTGCTCTGGAAAATCTCGCTGGCCTGCTCCAGCGTGATGGTTTGCGGCAGCGTGAAGGTCGTGAAGGTGGTGATCATGGGGAGGGGCTCCTGTGCGCGCGGTTGGATGCCTGCCGAATGATCGTTCGTCGCATGGCAGGCGGCCCAATCATGTTCGCTTCGGAATCCATGACCCGCTGCGCCTGCCTTGATGCGCACAATGCGGTGGACTTCCGCTCGCCGAGGCCGTCATGAGCTACGACTACAGCAGTGCCAATGCCACCCTGGAGTTGCCCAACCCTTACCGGCTGCAGAACCGGCTGTTGTTCGCCTGCGCCGCGCTGATGTGCCTGGCGGGCTTGTGGACGCTGTTCCACAGCCGCCTGGCGCTTGGGCCGGTGGGCGTGGCCGTTGGGCTGGCGCTGCTGGCCGCAGGTGTGGTGACGGCGGCCACGGGCGCCAAGCGGCTGCGCTTTTTCTTTGGCCGGGGCCGGCCGGAGTCGCTGGCGCCCAACCTGGAGCCCACGGTGGTGGGCACGTCCGAGGGGGCGGCGCACCTGAAGCGCATCCTGCGCGACGGCGCGCTCACCTACCCGGAGCCGTCGCGGGCTTTGGAAGGGCTGCTCTACCACGGGGTGCCGCGCCTGATCACGGCGCCGCTGGCCTTGCAGGAGCAGGCCAAGGTGGCCTTCTACAACCTGTGCGCGCTGCTGGTGACGGCGCTGAGCTTTGCCGTGGCCTGGGGCGTGTTCGGCACCGAGGCGACGCGGCCGCTGCTGAGCGTGGCGTATTTCGTCTTCGGCGCCGTGTTCCTGCTGCGGCCGGTAGTGACGGCCTCCACGGCGCGGCTGACCACGGCATCCGTGGTGGCGCTGCTGGCGGCGGCGGTGATTGGGCCCGCGCTGGTCGGCCTGCTGGCGCGCACGCTGCCCAACCTGCCGCAATGGTCGCTGGCGCCGCAGACGGCCATGCTGCTGGTGTCGGGCCTGGTAGCCGTGGGCCTGATCCTGGCGGCCACGCTGCAGCAGGTGCAGCCCCCGCCGCCGACGCAGACCAGCGTGCAGCAAAGCCGCGTCTCGCTGAACGTGCCGCCCAGCCTGCTGCTGGACGAGCTGCAGCGCCACCTGCAGGAGCAGTGGGTGGAGCGCATCCCCAACCGCTGCTATTCGCGCATCCGGCCCGTGATCGACCCGCAACTGCACGCCGGCCCCTTTGCCGGCGAGCTGATGGAGGAGACGCAGCCCATGCCGCTGGCACACATGCTGCCCGCGGGCATCGCGCAGGCGCTGCGCTCCAGGCGGCACGCCTTCCTGATGCTGCTGGACCTTTACGCCGCGCTGCTGATGGTGGTGGCCGTGGGCTGCGCGCTGGCCTTCGTGCTGTCGGTGGAGGAAGGCGAGGGCTTGTCGCTGCGCCTGCTGGGGGCGTCGTCCATCTTCATCGTGGTGGCGGCGTTCTGTTTCCGCTCTTCCAGCCGGCTGTGGGGCCGCTTCGATTTCGGCTCGGTGCTGAGCTGGGTGGAGATGGAGGGCACCTACCAGACCGCCAGCCTGGGCACTGGCAACACGCTCACGGGCAAGGTGCAGTCGGCCAACCAGATCGTGCGCACCGAGTCCATGACGCTGCGGGTGTGGCGGGCGCGCATCGAGTCGGTGGTGTTTGGCAAGGACAGCGCGAGGCAGGTGACGGCCATGTTCTCCACGGACGCGGAAGCCGCGGCGCTGGCCGAGCACTTGATCCAGTTCGGCCAGACGCGCGCCAGCCTGGTGGCGCCGGGCAGCCCGGAAGATCTGCATCGCATCCAGGCCCTGGCCAATGCCGAGCGGGCGCTGCAGGGTGGCATCGCCTCGACGTCGCAGGACCGCATTGCCGGCGACGTGGCCGCCGCGCTGGGCGCCACGGACGCCGCCGCCCAAGCGCCCGGCGCCGTGGCGCCACCTCAACCAGTGAAGCCGCGGTACTGCCCGGCGTGCGGACACAAGAATCCGGGGCACGCGCGGTTTTGCATGGAGTGCGGGAAGAGTTTGGAGGGATGAGGGCGGTATTTAGGAAGGGCCACTCCCGTCCCCATCGGCGGGTCTGGCGACTTATTACGCGTCGGTCCACGTCGGCATCGCCTGCTGTGTTCCTGAAGGAATATTATTTTTGACGCTCTGCAATTATTTTGCGTCAGTGGTTGATTCTGTTGCCCGTCACAAGGAAATTTTCAGCTTCCGGCCGCCGCTGATGGAAAAGCCCTCGCGTTCATAGAACGACAAGGTTTTGTCGAACTGCGGGAGCGGCGGCGTTGTTACTTCGAGTCGGGTCCAGTTTCGAGAGGCGCCCAGCGATTTGGCCTGGGATACGAGTTGAAGCCCCAGTTGATGGCTCCTATATTCCGGCCGCACGTACAGCTCGGCGATGGTGCCGAAGGCGCCTTCGGCGTAGAGGGCGTGGCTTTCATAAAGGGCAATGAAACCCACCGCTTTACCGTTTCCGTCACGGGCGACGAATACAAAGTATTTTCCTTGCTCAAGAAAGTCCCGGAGGCGGACCGTCGTTTCGCCACGGTCGAAATGGAAGGCTTGGACGTTGATGGCGCTCATGATTTCGGCCAGCAGTTCGCCGACCATGAGGGCTACGTCTTCCGTGTCGTCAATGGTGGCTTTTTGTATGAAAAACGTCATGTTCGATTCGGATGCCCGGGATTATTGAATGTGGCAAAAAGCTGGGCCTGACCTGATTTTCGTCTATGCCTATGCGCTTGTTGGGATATTATTGAATATCTTGCGGCCCATACTGATGCGATCCTCGACCGAATATCCGATGGACTGGTCATCGTGGTGCCGACAACCCGGTCGCCGATGAGCGCCACGAAGAATAGGCCGTCATTGACGGCAATTTTCTTGTCTATGCTCAAGTTTGGATCGTTGTGGCCGCCGGCATGGCCGAATACAGATGACCACAAGTCAATAACTTGCTGGCGATGGGCGGCATCTTGATAGGCAGTGACTTGAGGCATGGAAATGAGAAGGGCTGAAATAAAAAACGGCCGGTAGATTGCACTCTACCGACCGTCACGGTCCCCTCCACGGCAAACCCGCTCCCGCGAGCCCGCCGCCGGGTCTTCAAATCAAGCCATCTGAAACGGCAACACCCGCAGCGATTTCCCCGTCAGCGCCGCCACCGCGTTCGCAAACGCCGGCGCCAGCGGCGGCAAGCCCGGTTCGCCCATGCCGGTCGGCGGCTCGGCGCTGGGCACCGTGAACACGTCCACGCGCGGCATCGAGGTGATGCGTGCCACCTGGTACTCGTGGAAGTTGTGCTGCTGCACTTCGCCGTCCTTGAGCGTGATGGCCGCGCCGGGGATGCACATGCCCAACCCCATCAGCGCCGCGCCCTGCACCTGCGCCTCCACCGCGCGCGGGTTCACCACCAGGTTGCAGTGCACGCCGGCCGTCACGCGGTGCAGCACCGGCTGGCCGTCCTTCACCGAGGCTTCCACCACGTAGGCCACCACGGACTGGAAGCTCTCGTGCACGGCCACGCCCCAGGCCTGGCCGGCAGGGAGCTTGCGCTTGCCGTAGCCGCTCTTGTCCACGGCGAGCTGCAGCGCGGCGCGGTGGCGTTCGTGCTTGGGGCCCATCAGCTTCATGCGGTAGGCCACCGGGTCCTGCTTGGTCTGGCGGGCGATCTCGTCGATCAGCGTCTCCATCACGAAGGCGGTGTGGGTGGAGCCCACGCTGCGCCACCACAGCACCGGCACGTTCACCTTGGGGTGGTGCACCGTCAGCCGCATGGGCACTTCATACGGCTCCTTCATGCCTTCCACGGCCGTGTCGTCTATGCCGTTCTTCACCAGCATGGGCTCGAACGGCGTGCCGGTGACGATGGACTGGCCGACGATCACGTGGTCCCAGCCCAGCACGCGGCCCTGGTCGTCGAAGCCCACGCGCGCGGTGTGCAGGTGCATGGGGCGGTAGTAGCCGCCCTGGATGTCGTCCTCCCGGCTCCACAGCGTGCGGATGGGCACCGTGATGCCCGCCGCCTGCGCCGCCTTCACCACCTGGCAGGCCTCCACCACGTAGTCGCTGGTCGGGATGGCGCGGCGGCCGAAGCCGCCACCGGCCATCTGCACGTTCACGCGCACGTTCTGCGGCGGCACGCCCAGCGCCTTGCTCGCGGCCAGCCCGTCCAGGCCCGGCATCTGCGAGCCCATCCACAGGTCGGCCTTGCCGTCCTTCAACTGCACGGTGCAGTTCAGCGGCTCCATGGGCGCATGCGCGAGGTAAGGGAACTGGAACTCGGCCTCGATCACGTGCGGCGCGCCGGCAATCGGGGCCACGTCCGCGTCGTACTTGCGCGCGCCCGGCTGCTTGGCCAGCTCGCGGTACTGCTCCAGCTGGCGTGCGCTGTCCACCTTCTCCACGCCGCTCGTGTCCCAGCGCAGTTTCAGCGCGTCGCGGCCCAGCTTGGCGGGCCAGTAGGCGTCGGCGATCACGGCCACGCCCTCGCCGCCACGGTCCACGGGCACGCGCACCACGGCCTTCACGCCCTTCACGGCGCGGGCCGCGGCGTCGTCCACCTCGGCCAGCTTGGCGCCGAACACGGGCGGATGCGCCACCACGGCGGTGAGCATGCCGGGCAGGCGCACGTCTATGCCGTAGTCCTGCTTGCCGCTGCTCTTGGCCACGGCATCCAGCCGACCGGTGGCGTGGCCAATGATGCGGAACTGCTTGGGGTCCTTGAGCGTGACCTTCTCCGGCACCGGCTGCGCCATGGCGGCCTCGGCCAGCTCGCCATAGCCCAGGCGCTTGCCGCCGGGGCCGACAACGACGCCGGCCTGCGTGCGCAGCGCGGCCGGGTCGGCCTTCCACTGCGCGGCGGCCGCCGACACCAGCATGGCCCGCGCGCGGGCGCCCAGCTCGCGGTACTGCTGGTAGCTGTGCTTCAGCGCGGTGGAGCCGCCGGTGATGTGCAGGCCGAACACGGGGTCGGCATAAGCCGGGTCGTTGGTGCCGTGCTGGCTGCGCACCTTGCTCCAGTCGGCGTCCAGTTCCTCGGCCAGGATCATGGGCAGCGAGGTCTGCACGCCCTGGCCGAAGTCCAGCCGGTTGATGGTCACGGTGACGATGCCGTCGCTGCCGATCTTCACGAAGGCCGAGGGCTGCTGCGTCGGCTTCAGGCCGGCAGCCGCTGGCGCGGGTGCGGGGTCGTCCGCAGCGCTGGCGGCCAGCGGGAAGGCGCCCAACGCAAAACCGCCCGCGGCGGCGACTTTCAGAAAGCTGCGGCGCGGCAGGACGGCGGGGGCGGCGTCGGCCGGCGCGTCGGCGTTGATCAGGGCCTGCAGCGCCTTGGGCAGCGAGGCGATGGCGATGTCTTGGTCGAAATGCATGGTCGGCTCCTCGTGCTCAGGCCAGCGACTTGGCGGCGTCGGCGATGGCCGCGCGGATGCGCGCATAGGTGCCGCAGCGGCAGACGTTGCCGGCCATGGCGGCGTCGATCTCGCCCTCGCTGGGCTGCTTGCCCTTGGGCAGCGATTTCAGGAAGGCCGTGGCCGACATGATCTGCCCGCTCTGGCAGTAGCCGCACTGCGCCACGTCGTGCTTGACCCAGGCGGCGTGCACGGCCTTGCCGACCTTGTCCTGCCCGCCGGTGACGGCTTCGATGGTGGTGATCTTTTGTCCCGCCACGGCCGACACGGGCGTGACGCAGGAGCGCACGGCCTGGCCGTCCACGTGCACGGTGCAGGCGCCGCATTGCGCCATGCCGCAGCCGAACTTGGTGCCGGTCAGGCCCAGGGCATCGCGCAGCGCCCACAGGACGGGCGTGCCGGGATCGACGTCGAGCGCCTGCTCGCGGCCATTGACGTTGAGTGTGGTCATCGCAGCTCGTTGATTGGTAAAGCGAAGGAATCCGGCCGGTCCGCTGGCCGCGGGCCGCCGGGGGAGGGAATCAGGCCGCCTCGGCCAGTGGGGCCGTGGCGATGTCTTCAGCGGAAGGCGCAAGCCGTTCCTTGGCCTCGCGCACCGAAAGTTTCGCGGGCAACGCAACGCCGTTCTTCACCGCCAGCAGCTCGGCCATGATGCTCACGGCGATCTCCGGCGGCGTGCGGCTGCCGATGTACAGGCCCACGGGGCCGCGCAGCCGCGCGAGCGTGGCGGCGTCCACGCCGAAATGCTCGGTGAGGCGCGCACGGCGCGCCGCGTCGTTGCGCCGGCTGCCAATGGCGCCGACGTAGAAGGCCGGGCTTTGCAGCGCCTCCAGCAGCGCGAGGTCGTCCAGCTTGGGGTCGTGCGTGAGGGCCACCACGGCGCTGCGCGCATCGGCCTTGAAGTCCAGTACCACGTCGTCCGGCATGCCGCGCACCAGGCGCGCGCCCGCCACGCCCCAGTGGCCCGCGTACTCCTCGCGCGGGTCGCACACCGTCACGGTGAAGCCGCTGAAGAGGGCCATGGTCGCCAGGCATTCGGCCAGCGCCCCCGCGCCTATGAGCAGCAGCCGGTAGGCGGGGCCGAAGGTGTTCACCACCTCGTCGGCCGTGGCCAGGGCCTGCGGGGCTTGGGTTTCGGTCTGGGTGATGAGGCCGTCGCCCAGCCGCACGCTGCGGCGCATGAGGCGGCCGGCGTCCAGCGCCTGCACCAGGGCGCCGAGCAGCGCGGTGTCGGGGTCGGGCTCCAGCAGCAGCTCCAGCGTGCCGCCGCACGGCAGGCCGAAGCGGTGGGCCTCGTCGGCGCTCACGCCGTAGGTGAGCAGGTGCGGCAGGCCCGCGGGCCAGGCGCCGCCGCGGGTGTGGCGGTGGATGAGATCGTCTTCGATGCAACCGCCGGAGACGGAGCCCACCACGGCGCCGTCCTCGCGCAGCGCCATCACCGAGCCCACGGGCCGCGGGGACGAGCCCCACGTGCGCACCACCGTCACCAGCATCGCCCGGCGGCCCTCGCCGCGCCACTGCGCCAGCGTGCGCAGCACCATCGCGTCCACGTGTTCCATGTCGTTCGCACCCCGCTACACATGCAGGCGGCCCGCTGGCCTGATCCTGCGCCGTTCAAGGGCGGCAGTGTCGGCGCGCCCGGGGTTTGCCCGGTAGCCCGATGCTGCGAGTTGTTTGCCTGATCCTCCGGGGGGCAGGGCGCCACCTGGCTGCCATCCCTTAGCATCGCCGCGCTTTCAAGCGCAGGAGCCGCACCATGGACGACACGCTGCAAACCCCCATGCATAACGATGGCGACGCACCCACCGCCGCCGCCACCGCGCTGGACGCCCAGCGCTTCGAGGCGGCCCGCCTGGGCCTGGCCCACGGCGTGGAGCGCTGGACCGACGGCAGCCAGGTCTTCCAGCCGGCGGCGCTGCCCAGCCTGTCCATGTACCGCACGGGCAACCCGGTCGGGCCGATCTGCGGGCTGTACCAGCCCAGCGTTGGCCTGATCGTCCAGGGCCGCAAGCGCGTGCTGCTGGGCGGCGACGCCTTCACCTACGACCCGCGCCACTTCCTCGTCACCGCGCTCAACGTGCCCACGGTGGCCAACATCCTGGACGCCACGCCGCAGCGCCCCTTCATGGCGCTGCTCATGACGCTGGACCCGCACGAGATCAACCGCATGGTGCTGGAAGGCAAGCTGCCCCCCGCGCGCGGCCAGGGCAACGAGCGCGCCATGACGGTGGGCAGCGTGCACGTGCCGCTGCTGCGCGCCTTCCAGCGCCTGGTGGACTTGCTGGACGAGCCGGAAAGCATCCCAGTGCTGGCGCCGCTGGTGCAGCAGGAAATCCTGTACTGGCTGCTGGTGAGCGACCAGGGCGCGCGGTTGCGCCAGATCGGCGCCGTGGGCAGCAGCGGGCACCAGATCGCCCGCGCCATCGACCTGCTCAAGAGCCGCTTCACCGAGCCGCTGCGCATAGAGGCGCTGGCCGACGAGGCACGCATGAGCCTCTCCACCTTCCACCACCACTTCAAGCAGCTCACCGCCATGAGCCCGCTGCAGTACCGCAAGCGGCTGCAGCTCAACGAGGCGCGGCGCCTGATGTTCGCCGAGCACCTGGACGCTTCGACGGCGGCCTACCGCGTCGGCTACGAAAGTGCCTCGCAGTTCAGCCGCGAGTACAGCCGCGAATTCGGCTCCCCGCCCGGGCGCGACATGGTGCTGCTGCGCGAGGCGGCGCTGAATGCGGCGATGGGGTCGGCTGCGCAGGGGGGCGCAAGGCAGGGCGGGGCCGGCGCGGCGCATTGAGGGGCGACGTGATCCGGCGAGTGGCCCTCCACTGAGCCGCCTGCAAGCTTCGCGTCAGGGTTTGCCCCGGGAGGGCAAGCCCGGATAGGGATTGGAAGGGGTGCTGCCTATCCTGCCGGTCAATTGGTCAGACCAACAAACCAACAGACCGCCACCGCCATGCCCATCCAGGCCATAGAACCCCGCAGGCTGTACCGCCAGATCGCCGACCAGTTGCGCACGCTGATCGACGGCGGCGAGTTCCCGCCCGGGTCGCGGCTGCCCACCGAGCGCGATCTGGCGACGCAGTTGGGCGTGTCGCGCCCCTCCGTGCGCGAGGCGCTGATCGCGCTGGAGGTGGAGGGCGTCATCGAGGTGCGCATGAGCTCCGGCATCTACGTGCGCCAGCGTGCGGCGCGGGTGCTGGTGGACACGCGCACGGTGGATGGCCCGCTGGAGACCATCCGCGCCCGCCAGGTGGTGGAAGGTGAGCTGGCCGCCATGGCCGCGCGCGCGGCCAGCCCCGTGCTGGTGGCCGCGCTCACCGAGGCCGTGGACCTGATGGACCAGGACATAGACGGCGGCGTCATGCCGCTGCGCGGCGACCGCCTTTTTCACCTGCGCGTGGCCGAAGCCGCCGAGAACGGCCCGCTGCTGCGCGTGGTGACGCAGCTCTTCGACGAGCGCAACAACCCGCTGTTCGAGCGCTTGGGCCGCCATTTCGAGAACGCCGACAACTGGCGCACCGCCGTGGCCGAGCACCGCCGCGTGGTGCAGGCCGTCAAGGACGGCGACCCCGACGCCGCCTGCGCCGCCATGCGCGAGCACCTGCAGCGCTCGCACGACCGCTTCACCGCCAACTGGCCAGTCAACCAATCGGCGCCCTTGCAGGTGCCCGACCGCATCACCCCATGAGCAGTACCTCCACGGTGTGCCGCATCCACGCGGCGCTGGACCTTCGCCTGTCCGACGAAACGCTGCCGGTGCCCGGCCCCCACGAGGTGCGGCTGCGCCTGGGGGCAGGGGGCATTTGCGGGTCGGACCTGCATTACTGGCAGCACGGGCGCGTGGGCGCCTTCGTCATCCGCGAGCCGCTGATCCCGGGGCACGAAGCTTCCGGCATCGTGGACGCCACAGGCCCCGGCGTGACGCGCGTGGTGCCCGGGCAGCGCGTGGCCATCAATCCCTCGCACGCCTGCGGGCGCTGCGACTACTGCCGCGCGGGCCGCTTGAACCTGTGCCGCAACATGTTCTTCCTGGGCAGCGCCAGCGTGTTCCCGCATGCGCAGGGCATGTTCCGCAGCCACTTCCTCATGGGCGAGGCGCAGCTCACGCCGGTGGAGGAGGCGGAGGTCTCCCTGGGCGAAATCGCCTGCGCCGAGCCGCTGTCCATTGGCCTGCATGCCGTGGACCGCGCGGGCCCGCTGCTCAGCCGCACGGTGCTGGTGATGGGCGGCGGCACCATCGGCTGCATGAGCGTGCTGGCCGCGCGGCTGGCGGGTGCGGCGCGGGTCATCGTGGCCGACGTGGCCGACCGCCCCTTGCAAAGCGCCCGCGAGGTGGGTGCGGACGAAACGCTGCGTGTCGATCAAATCGCGCCTGCGGACCTGTCCGACCTGGCCGACGTGAGCATCGAGGCGGCCGGCAACGCCGCCGCGCTGGCGAGCTGCTTCGCGGCCACGCGCCGCGGCGGGCGCATCGTGCAGGTGGGCACGCTGCCGCCTGAGGTCACGCTGCCGCTCAACCAGGTCATGGCCCGCGAGCTGGATTTCGTTGGCGCCTTCCGCGCCAACCACGAGTTCGACTGGGCCGTGCAGGCCATTCGCACGCGCCGCGTGGACGTGCGCCCGCTCATCAGCGCCCAACTGCCGCTGGCGCAGGCCGATGAGGCCTTCCACCTGGCGGCCGACCGGGGCCGCAGCACCAAGGTGCAACTGGTCGGCTGACCGCCGCCGCTCCTTCGCTTTCTCCGTTCCTTTCGCTTTACCCAGAACCACACCGGCCCGCCCATTGGGCCGACACAGGAGACGACATGGACCGCCGCATTGCCTTCAAGACCGCCCTGGCCGCGCTGGCGCTGGCCGCCGCCGGCAGCGCCGCCGCGCAGACCAAGCTCAAGTGGGCGCACGTCTACGAGACGTCCGAGCCCTTCCACAAGTGGTCGGTATGGGCCGCGGACGAGATCAAGAAGCGCAGCGGCGGCAAGTACCAGATCGACGTCTACCCGGCTTCGCAACTGGGCAAGGAAAACGACATCAACCAGGGCCTGGCGCTGGGCACGGTGGACATCATCATTTCTGGCTCCAGCTTTGCCGCGAAGAGCTTTCCGCGCATAGGCGTCACCTACTACCCGTACACGTTCCGCGACGTCAACCACCTGCTGGCCTATACCAAGAGCGACATCTACAAGGAACTCACCGCGGGCTACGAGCAGAAGTCCGGCAACCAGATCGTGGCCACGACCTACTACGGCGTGCGCCACACGACGAGCAACAAGCCCATCACCAAGTGCGCGGACATGAAGGGCTTGAAGATCCGCGTGCCCGACGTGCCGGCGTATCTGGCCATGCCGCGCGCCTGCGGGGCCAACACCACGCCCATCGCTTTCGCCGAGGTGTACCTCGCGCTGCAGAACGGCACCGTGGAGGCGCAGGAAAACCCGCTGCCCACGATCGAGGCCAAGAAGTTCTTCGAGGTGCAGAAGCACATCGTCCTGACCGGCCACATCGTGGACCACCTCAACACCGTGGTTTCCGGCGCGCTGTGGAAGAAGCTGCCGGACGCGGACAAGAAGCTGTTCTCCGAGGTGGCGCAGGAGGCCGCCGAGAAGGCCTCGCAGGAAGTCGCGGCCAAGGAGAAGGAGCTGGTGGCCACCTTCAAGAGCCGCGGCCTGACGGTGACGGAGGTGAACACGGCCGAGTTCCGCGACACCGTGCTCAAGAACGTGCCCTTCGAGCAGTACGGCTACCAGAAGGCCGACTGGGAGCGCATACAGGCGCTGGTCAAGTAAGCCCGGAGCCCCGCCATGGCCGTGACGCACCCCGACATGCACATGCACGCCGCATCGCACAGCGCAACGCCCGCCGTTTCAGGCGCCGAGGCGGAGGCTGAAGCCCAAGCCATCGCCGCCAGCTTCGCCGAGGCCGACGAGCACCACGTGGACCTCTCGCCCTACGGGCTGGAGGACTGGATCTGCCTGGGCTTCTTCTGGCTCATGACGGGGCTGGTGGTGCTGCAGTTCTTCACCCGCTACGTGCTCAACGACAGCTTCGCGTGGACCGAGGAGCTGGCGGTGTACTGCCTGATCCCGGTGGTGTTCATAGGCGCGGCGGCCTGCGTGCGGCGCAGCCGGCACATCCAGGTCAACCTGGTCTACCGCTGGCTGCCGGGCGCCCCGGGGCGCGTGCTGGCGACGCTGGTGGACGTGGCGCGCACGGCCTTCTTCGCCTACGCGGCCTGGCTGATCGCGCGCTACGCACTCGCGGTGGACAACGAGCCCATGACTACGATCGACTGGAACAAGAGCCATGTGTACTGGCTCGCGTTTGCCGGCATGGCGCTGATGGCGCTGCGCTCGGTACAGGTGAGCGTGCAACATCTTCGGCAGGGCTTCAGCGCGCTGGAGCGCCCCGAAGCCTACGACTGACGCCAAGCTCCTTTTCGCTACCCGGCGCCCGCCCAACCCGCGCGCCTGCTCCCACGGGGGCAGGCGGTGGCGCAGCGCGGACTACGCAACCCTTCAGCCGTACTCCCATGCTCATCCTCGTAGGCTCCTTCCTCGCGCTGATGCTCGTCGGCGTTCCCGTGGCCGTGGCCATGGCCGGGGCGTCCCTGCTCTTCATCCTGGTATCGGGCTCGGTCCCGGACATCGTGGTGGCACAGCGCATGATTGCCGGCATCGAGTCCTTCCCGCTGCTGGCCGTGCCTTTCTTCATCCTGGCCGGCAACCTCATGAACATCGCCGGCATCACCGGCCGCATCTACAACTTCGCTGTGGCGCTGGTGGGCTGGATGCGCGGGGGGCTGGGCCAGGTCAACATCATCGGCTCCGTCATCTTCTCCGGCATGTCGGGCACGGCCATCGCCGACGCCGCGGGCCTGGGCTCCATCGAGATCAAGGCCATGAAGGACCATGGCTACGACACCGAGTTCGCCGTGGGCGTCACGGCGGCTTCCGCCACGCTGGGGCCCATCATCCCCCCCTCGCTGCCCTTCGTCATCTACGGGATGATGGCCAACGTCTCCATAGGCGCGCTGTTCCTGGCCGGCGTGTTGCCGGGCATCTTCATGACGCTACTCATGATGTTCACGGTGGCCTGGTTTGCACGCAGGAACAACTGGGGCGGCGACGTCGCCTTCCACTGGGGCCGCCTGGGCGGCGCGACGTTGGAGATCGCCATCGTCCTGGCCTT
This sequence comes from Azohydromonas lata, assembly GCF_034427735.1. Classification (NCBI taxonomy): domain Bacteria; kingdom Pseudomonadati; phylum Pseudomonadota; class Betaproteobacteria; order Burkholderiales; family Sphaerotilaceae; genus Azohydromonas; species Azohydromonas lata. The sequence continues at coordinate 5,609 of NZ_JAXOJX010000083.1, read as the reverse complement.
CCCCATGGCGGTGTGGCTCATGACCAAAGCCGGCGTGTCGCCCAACCTGGCCGCTGGCATCGGCTTCGTCGCGCTGCTGGCGCTGGACTGGAAGTTCAACTTCTCGGCCGTGATGGCGCTCATGGCCCCGGTCATCCTCATTGGCGGCATGACCATGGGCTGGTTCACGCCCACGGAAGCCGCGGTCGCCGCCGTGATTTGGGCGCTGTTCCTGGGCCTGGTGCGCTACCGCAGCATGACGCTGCGCACGCTGGCCAAGGCCACCTTCGACACGGTGGAGACCACGGCCTCGGTGCTCTTCATCGTCACGGCTGCATCCATCTTTGCGTGGCTCATGACCACCACGCAGGCGGCGCAAATCCTCACCGACGCCATCCTGAGCATCACGGACAACAAGTGGGTCTTCCTGCTGCTGGCCAACCTGCTCATCCTGTTCGTGGGCTGCTTCATCGACACCATCGCGGCCATCACCATCCTGGTGCCCATCCTGCTGCCCATCGTCCTGAAGCTGGGCATCGAGCCCATCCACTTCGGCCTGATCATCACGCTCAACCTCATGATCGGCCTGCTGCACCCGCCGCTGGGCATGGTGCTGTTCGTCCTGGCACGCATCTCCAAGCTCTCCGTGGAGCGCACCACCATGGCCATCCTGCCCTGGCTGGTGCCGCTCATGGGTGCTCTCATCGCCATCACCTACATCCCCCAGATCACGCTGTGGCTGCCGCAGCAACTGGGCATGCTCAAGTAAGCACGAGGACCAACCTGATGAGACTGCAAGGCAAGACCGCTTTCGTCACCGCGGCGGGGCAGGGCATAGGGCGCGCCACGGCGCTGGCTTTCGCCCGCGAGGGCGCCCGCGTCATCGCCACCGACATCAACACCGCGCTGCTGGACGCGCTGGCCGGCGATCTCGCCGCCACCGGCGCCGCGGGCAGCCAAGTGCTGCGGCTGGACGTGCGCGACGCCGCCGCCATCCATGCCGCCGCGGCCCAAGCGGGCGACGTGGACGTGCTCTTCAACGGCGCGGGCTTCGTCCACGCCGGCGACGTGCTGGCCAGCACCGACGAGGAGATGGACTTCGCCTTCGACCTCAACGTCAAGTCCATGGCCCGCACCCTCCGCGCCTTCCTGCCGGGCATGCTCGCGCGCGGCGGCGGCTCCATCGTCAACGTCGCGTCGGTGGCGGGCAGCATCAAGGCGCCCGTGAACCGTTTCGTGTATGCCACCAGCAAGGCGGCGGTGGTGGGCTTGACCAAATCGGTGGCCGCCGACTTCGTGGGCCGCGGCGTGCGCTGCAACTGCATCTGCCCCGGCACGGTGGAATCGCCCTCGCTGCGCGAGCGCATCGCCGCGCAGGCCGCGGCCAGCGGCAAGACGGAGCAGGAGGTGGAAGCGATGTTCGTCTCCCGCCAGCCCATGGGCCGGCTTGGGCGCGACAGCGAGATCGCCGCGCTGGCCGTGTACCTGGCCAGCGACGAGTCCGCCTTCACCACCGGTACCGCGCAAGTCATCGACGGCGGCTGGTCCAACTGACGAGCCGGCGACCGGCCCGCTCCACCCCACTTTTTCCCTTCACTTCACCCCTTCGCCGTACCCCTATGAAACTGCTTCGCCATGGCGCCCGCGGCGCCGAACGTCCCGCCCTGCTCGACGCCCAGGGCCAGGTTCGCGACCTCTCCGGCGTGATTCCCGACATCACCGCCGACACCCTGCGCCCCGAGAACCTGCGCCGCCTGCAGCAGATCGACCCCGCCACGCTGCCGCTGCTGCCCCAGCCCGCGCGCATCGGCACGCCGTGGAGCCAGGTGGGCAAGTTCATCTGCGTGGGCCTGAACTACGCCGACCACGCGGCCGAATCCAACCTGCCCGTGCCGGCCGAGCCCGTGCTGTTCACCAAGGCCAACAGCGCCGTCACCGGCCCAAACGACCCGGTGGTGATGCCGCAGGGCTCGGTCAAGACCGACTGGGAGGTGGAGCTGGGCGTGGTCATCGGCCAGCGCGCGCGCTACGTGAGCGAGGCCGACGCGCTGGGCTGCGTGGCCGGCTATTGCGTGGTCAACGACGTGTCCGAGCGCGAATACCAGATCGAGCGCGGCGGCACCTGGGACAAGGGCAAGGGCTGCGACACCTTCGGCCCCATAGGCCCGTGGCTGGTGACCCAGGATGAAGTGCCGGACCCGCAGGCGCTGAACCTGTGGCTGGAGGTCAACGACCGCCGCTGGCAGGACGGCAACACGCGCACCATGGTGTTCGGCGTGCGCCAGCTCGTGAGCTACATCAGCCGCTTCATGACGCTGGAGCCGGGCGACATCATCAGCACCGGCACGCCGCCGGGCGTCGGCTTGGGCGCCAAGCCCAACCCCGTCTACCTCAAGGCCGGCGACGTGATGCGCCTGGGCATAGCGGGCTTGGGCGAGCAGCGCCAGACCGTGCACGCCTGGGACGCCCGGCTGCTGGACCAGTAAGGCGGAGGCAAGGGCCCATGGACCCCGTGATACGCATCCACCCCGCCGACGACGTCGTCATCGCGCGGCAGCAACTCGTGGCGGGCACGCGCATCGCGGGCCTGGGCCTGACCGTGCAGGGCCTGGTGCCGCCGGGCCACAAGCTGGCCGTGCGCGACATCCCGGCCGGCAGCCCCGTGCGGCGCTACAACCAGGTCATCGGCAGCGCCACGCGCGACATTGCCGCCGGCCAGCACGTGCACACGCACAACCTGGCCTTCAGCGACTTCGAGCGGGCGCTGGAAGTGGGCGTGGACGCGCTGCCCACGCCGCGCGCCACGCCCGCGGCCACGTTCGAGGGCATCGTTCGTGCCGACGGCCGCGTGGCCACGCGCAACTACATCGGCATCCTCAGCTCGGTGAACTGCTCGGCCACGGTGGCGCGCGCCATTGCGGACCATTTCAAGGCCCACCCGCGCCTGCCGGCCGACGCGCAGCCGCTGGCCGCCTACCCCAACGTGGACGGCGTGGTCGCGCTCACCCACGGCCTGGGCTGCGCCACCGACAGCGAGGGCGACGCGCTGAAACTGCTGCGCCGCACCTTGGGCGGCTATGCGCGCCACCCCAACTTCGCGGCGCTGCTGGTGATCGGCCTGGGTTGCGAGACGAACCAGATCGCCGGGCTGATGGCGCAGGAGGGGCTGCAGCCCTCCACGCGGCTGCACGTCTTCAACATCCAGGACAGCGGCGGCACGGCGCAGAGCGTGGCCCACGGCGTCGCGCTGGTGGAAGGGATGCTGGCCGAGGCCAACGCCGTGCGCCGGCAGCCGGTGCCTGTAAACCACCTGACGGTGGGCCTGCAGTGCGGCGGCTCGGACGGCTATTCCGGCATCAGCGCCAACCCGGCGCTGGGCGCGGCGGTGGACCGGCTGGTGGCGCATGGCGGCAGCGCCATCCTGTCGGAGACGCCGGAGATTTACGGCGGCGAGCACCTGCTGGTGCGGCGTGCGGTGAATGCGGACGTCGCGGCGCGGTTGATGGAGCGCGTGCGCTGGTGGGAGCGCTACACCGCGCGCAACGACATGCGCATGGACAACAACCCCAGCGCCGGCAACAAGGCCGGGGGGCTGACCACCATCCTGGAGAAGTCGCTGGGCGCCATCGCCAAGAGCGGCACCACGGCCCTGGTGGACGTGCTGGAGTACGCCCAGCCCGCCACCGCGCGCGGCCTGCTCTACATGGACACGCCGGGCTACGACCCCGTCTCGGCCACGGGCCAGGTGGCGGGCGGCGCCAACCTGATCTGCTTCACCACCGGCCGCGGCTCGGCCTACGGCTGCGCGCCGGCGCCGAGCCTGAAGTTCTCCACCAACACGGCGCTGTGGCAGCGGCAGGGCGACGACATAGACCTCAATTGCGGCGGCATCGTCGAGGGCGAAACCACCGTGGACGAGATGGGCGAGGCCATCTTCCGACGCATGCTGGCCACGGCCTCGGGGCAGAAGACGCGCAGCGAGATCCACGGCTATGGACAGCATGAATTCGTGCCCTGGTCGCTGGGGGCGGTGATGTGAGGAATGAGATGAGGTAGCCCCTCTACTTCGTCATGCCCGCGAAGGCGGGCATCCACGAACACCGAGGTGCCGCCTTCGCCCTGCATCGCTTCACGCCGCCGTTGGCGCGCCGCTGGTTTGGTCGGCGTGGATGCCCGCTTTCGCGGGCATGACGGATGAGGGTGCGAGGCGCCCGTGCAGCGGGGCCGCCGGGCACAACCCCCTCCCGGCAAGTCATTGGAACAAGTGAGGAATCAACCTTGACCACCGAAGCCATCGAACTCATCCACTGCCCCGCCGAAACCCTGCGCACCTGGGGCCGCGCCTGCCTGCAGGCCATGGACGTGCCCGAGGCCGACGCGCGCAGCGTGGCCGACTCGCTGGTGCTCACCAGCCTGTGGGGCGTGGACTCGCACGGCATCGCCCGGCTGCCGCACTACCTCAACCGGCTGCGCGCGGGCTCCATCAAGGCGCGCCCCGCCATCCGCGACGAGCTCACCGGCCCCTGCACGGCCCAGGTCCACGGCGACCAGGGCCTGGGCATCGCCGTGGCCCACCACGCCAACCGCCTGGCCATGCGCCTGGCGCGCGAGGCCGGCGTGGGCGCCGTGGGCGTGAGCGACAGCTCGCATTGCGGCGCCATCGGCCTCTACGCCCGCGCCGCGGCCCAGGAAGGGCTCATCGGCATCGCCTTCACGCACGCGGACAGCATCGCCGCGCCGCATGGCGGCCACCGCCCCTTCCTGGGCACCAACCCCATCGCCATTGCCTTCCCGCGCGCCGATGGCGAGCCCGTGTGCCTGGACATGGCCACCACCTCCATCCCGTGGAACCGCGTCATGAACGCGCGCCGCGAGGGCCGCGGCCTGCCGCAAGGCGTGGCCGTCGATGCCCAGGGCCAGCCCACCACCGATGCCGCCGCCGCCAGCGCGCTGCTGCCCCTGGGCGGCACCGACTACGGCCACAAGGGCTACGCCATGGCGCTGATGATCGAGCTGCTGTGCGGCCCGCTGCACGGCAACCCCTGGGGGCCGCACATCCCGCCCATGTACGAACAACTGCACCGCCCGCGCGAGTTGGGCGCTTTCTTCATCGTCCTGGACCCGATGCGCTTTGCCGGCGGCGCCACGCTGGCCGCCACCGTCGCCCTCATGGCCCAGACCCTGGCGGCCGAGCCCGGCGCGCCCCGCATGCCCGGCGACCCCGAGCTGCAGCGCCTCTCGCAGCGCAGCGAGGCCGGCATCCCGTTGGAGCCCGGCCTCGTGGCCCAAATGCGCGAGTGGAGCAGCCTCGTGAACGTGCCCGCGCCGGCCTGAGCGCGCGCGCGGCGCACCGGCCACGCCCCCAAAGCGTCCGGAAAACCACCCAAACGCCCGCCGAGCGCCCACGCGGGCGCCGCTCTGCGGCCACCGCCAACCGCGGGTAAGCCCCGATAAAAGTGAGAAACCGGTTTCCGTAGCATAGCGGAAACCGGTTTCAGGTATTTGCTTTGCCGCGCTGATCCGGCGCCGAGCTTTTGCCCTTTTTGACCGCATGCGCCTGCCCGGCGGCGCGAGGTGCGAGGAGACGAACGATGAACAAGTTCCTGGACGGCTATTGCCGCCTGTTGGAT
>NZ_JAXOJX010000082.1:0-27957 GCF_034427735.1 Azohydromonas lata | reverse complement strand
ATCGCCGTGGCTGCGTTGTTCGTCGCGCGCGGCGCGCTCGGCCGCGGTGGGCGGCGGGCCGGCCTTGCGCGCGGTGGGCCGCACGTTGGCGCGGCGCGGGTCGCGCGTCTTGGCGCCAGCCTTCAATCCGATCTTGGGTCTTTCACTCATCCTGGAATTGGACCATGCCGGCACGGCCGCGCTCCCGGACGGTGCTGTCGGCGGCAGGGTTGGGCGGGCAGTAGTGCGCGTGTGCCCCGGGTTCCATCCAGGGCGCAGCCCCCGCGCCGGCTCCTATGCTGCATCGCACCAAGTCCATCGACAGGGAGACCCGCATGCAGCACCTGGACCCCATCACGCGCCGCCGCCTGCTGTACTGGCTCCCGGCTTGCGCACTGCCTGCCACGGCGCAGGCCCTCAGGCCCGCGGACGACGCGCCCGCCGACGCCCAACGCCGCGACGCCCCGGCGCTGCTGCTGGCGCGCGACGCCCCGGCCGGCGTGGACCCCGCCGGCTACCTCGTGAGCGAAAAGTTCGACGGCGTGCGCGCCCTGTGGGACGGCGAGCGGCTGCGCTTTCGCAGTGGCGCCCTGGTGCCGGCACCGGCGGCCTTGCTGCGCCGGTTGCCCGCGCAACCGCTGGACGGCGAACTGTGGCTCTCGCGCGGACGCTTCAGCGAGCTGGCCGGCCGCGTCAAGCGCCAGGAGGCGCGCGAGGCGGACTGGGAGGGCATCCGCTATCAGCTCTTCGAGCTGCCCGGCGCACCCGGCTCCTTCGAGGAGCGCGCCCAGGCCCTGGCCGCGCTGGTGGCGCGCACCGGCTGGGACACGCTGCAGGCCGTACCGCAGGAGCGGCTCGTGGACCGCGCCGCGCTGCAGCGCCGGCTGCGCCAGGTGCTGGCCGCCGATGGCGAGGGCCTGGTGCTGCACCGCGCCGATGCGCCCTACGCCACGGGCCGCTCGGACGTGCTTCTGAAACTCAAGCCCCGGCAGGACGCCGAGGGCGTGGTCGTGGGCCGGCACTTCGGCGCCGAGGGCCGCATGCACGGCCTGCTGGTGGCGCTGCGGCTGCGCATGCTGGAGGGCGACCGGCGCGAGTTCCTGCTCGGCAGCGGCTTCAGCGACGCCCTGCGCCGCGACCCGCCGCCGCTGGGCAGCGTGGTGAGCTACCGGCACCGCGGCTGGAGCAGCGGTGGGCTGCCGCGCTTCGCGAGCTTCCTTCGCGTCGATCCGGGCTTCTGAGCCGCGGCGACGAGAGGGCCGTCAGGCGGCTCGGGTATCGTCCCGCGGATGAGCGACCTGACCTTCTTCTGGCACGACTACGAGACCTTCGGCCGCGTGCCGCGCCGCGACCGTCCGTCCCAATTCGCCGGGGTGCGCACCGATGCCGACCTCAACGAGATCGCCGAGCCGCTGATGCTGTACTGCCAGCCGCCGCTGGACATGCTGCCCGACCCCGAGAGCTGCCTGCTCACGGGCATCCTGCCGCAGCATTGCCAGGAGCAGGGCGTGCCGGAGCACGAGTTCGCCGCCGCCATAGAGCGCGAGCTGGCCCGGCCCGGCACTGTGGGCCTGGGCTACAACAGCATCCGCTTCGACGACGAGGTCACGCGCTTTCTCTTCTGGCGCAACCTCATGGACCCGTATGCGCGCGAGTGGCAAAACGGCTGCGGGCGCTGGGATTTGTTGGACGTCGTCCGCTGCGCCTACGCGCTGCGTCCCGACGGGCTGCAGTGGCCGCAGCATCCGGACGGGCGCCCGTCCTTCAAGCTCGAAGACCTCGCCGCCGCCAATGGGCTGCTGCACGACGCCGCCCACGATGCGCTCTCGGACGTGCGCGCCACCATCGCGCTGGCGCGGCTGGTGAAGCAGGCGCAGCCCAAGCTCTGGGACTTCTGCCTGAAGCTGCGGCGCAAGGACGCGGTGCTCGCCGAGATCGGGGTGGGCCGCCCCTTCCTGCACGTATCGGGCATGTTCGGCCCCGAGCGCGGCTGCATCGCGCTGATGTTCCCCATAGGCCCGCACCCCAGCAACCGCAACGAGCTGCTGTGCTGGGACCTGGCGGCCGATCCGGCGGAGCTGTTCGAGCTGGACGCGGCCACCATCCGCCAGCGCCTGTTCACCCGTACCGACGAGCTGCCGGAAGGCGTGGCGCGGCTGCCCATCAAGAGCGTGCACATCAACAAGGCGCCCGTGGTCATAGGCAATCCGCGCACGCTGAGCCCGGCGCAGGCGCAGCGCTGGGGCCTGGACATGGCCCAGCAGATGGAGCACGCGCAGCGCTTTGCGCAGCACGCGCCGCTGCCGCCGCAGCTGTGGGCCGAGGTGTTCGAGCGTCCCCGCGCGGAAGGCCCGGTGGACGTGGACGAGGATCTTTACGGCGGCTTTGTCGGCAACGGTGACCGGCAAAAGCTCAACGCGCTGCGCGCCGCGCCGCCGCACGAGCTGGCGCTGCGCGAGCCGCCGTTCGAGGACGCGCGGTTGAACGAGCTGGTATTCCGTTGGCGCGCGCGCAACTTTCCCGGCACCTTGGACGAAGCCGAGCAGGCCCGCTGGGAGCGCCACCGCGCGCGCCGCCTGCACGAGGGGCAGGGCGGCGTGATGACGCTGGCCGCCTTCGCCGAGCGCATAGACGCCCTGAGCGAAACCGCGGACGAGCGCGGCCACGACATCCTGGGCGCGCTGTACGACTGGGCGGAGGAAATCGCGCCGTAAGGGGCGCAGGGATGGCGATGTAGCGGGCGGGGCCTCACGGCGCCCCCACGCTCCCATGCAGCGCCGCGTGCCGGCAGGCCTCGGCGCAGCGGCGGCAGGCTTCGGCGCATTCCTGGCAATGCTCCATGGCGTGGCGGCCGCACTCGGTGCCGCAGGCTTCGCACAGTTGGGCGCACAGCGCGCAGATGGCCTGCGCGTGCTCGCTGTCGCGCGCCATCGCGCCGGAGGCCAGGCGGCACACGGCCGCGCAATCGACGTCCAGCGCGATGCAGCGCGCCATCGGTTTGGGCTGCGGCTCCTGCAGGCAGGAAACGGCGCAGTGGTCGCAGGCCGCGGCGCACGCGTCGCAGGCTTCGATGCAAACGGCGTAGGGATGGTTGTCCATGAATCGCTTCTCCACAGCCCGCTTTGGGCGGGCGACGTGGCGCTGCCGGCAAGCATCGCACCCGCGCCGCGCATGCCGCTTGCTGATCCCTGGTCACCGGCCGGGCGGCCTCTTTCGGGCCGCCACGCAACCTGTTCGATTCAAGGAGCGAAGCATATGAACCACCGTCCCTCCGCCCGCTTGGGCCGCCTCGACGCCGCGCGACGCAACTTCCGGCTCGCCGTCCTGGGCGGCGCCGTGCTGGTGGCCCTGGGCGCCACGGCCACGGCCAGCCATGCCGCCACCCGCGTGGACCGCAGCGCCGCGCAGTCCCAGTACCGCTCCGACCTGCAGTACTGCCGCAGCGGCCAGGCCACGCAGCCGCGCGCGCTGTGCGAGCACGAGGCGCGCAACGCCTACAACGAGGCGCTGCGCGGCACGCTGGACGTGCCCGTCGTCGCCCAAGGCACGCGCTCCACGGGCAGCAGCGTCACCACCACGGGCGCGGGTACAGGGTCTTCGTCCTCCTACGGCAGCGGCAGCGGCTCCAGCACCGGCATGTCCGGCAGCTCCAGCGGTTCCAGCGGCTCCTCCGGCATGGGCGCCTCGGGCAGCTCCTCCTCCGGCAGCTACGGCAGCGGGTCAGGCTCCAGCTCCAGCGGCATGAGCGGCTCCACCACGGGTGCGGGCACGGGCAGCACGGGCACTTCCTCCGGCAGTTACGGCAGCGGCGCCTCGCCGGCCGGCGCGGTAGGCGGCGCCACGTCCGGCAACACCGGCAGCGGTGCCTACACCGGCGCCAACCGCAACACGGCCAGCGACGCCAACACCAACAGCGGCTCCTCCGGCAACAGCGGCTCCACCACCGGCACGGGCGCCGTCAACAGCGGCAACACGGGCAGCGGCATGCCTTCCGGCGCCACGGGCAGCGGCTCCACGGGCATGTCGTCCGGCAGCGGCACCAGCGGCACGGGCATGACGGCTCCGTCCACGGGCTCCTCGCGCTCCACCGGCAGCGGCACGCCCACGGGCAGCGGCAGCACGCGCGGCATCGGGGACTCCAACACGGGCAGCACGTCTTCCGGCAACAGCGGCTCCACCACCGGCACGGGCGCGGTCAACCCGGGCAGCACGGGCTCCGGCACCTCTTCCGGCACGGGGCGCTGAGCGCGCCGGGACAGGCGCTTTTTCCCGATCCCGGCCGGCTGCGGCCGGCGCACCAGGGCCGCGGCAACCGCCGCGGCCTTTTCGTTGCCGGCTCGACTTTCGCTCCCGCAACGCCGGCGCAGTGCCCGCATGCGGCACCTGCCGCGCGGGCCCAGGTTTTGCCCGGTGCCCTGGGTGGCGGGCACCATTGCAGAAGGCCTTGCAAGCCAGGCCGGCCCGCCGCATCCACTGCACGGGAGAACACCATGAAATCGACTCTTCGCCCCCGCGGCGCCGCGCTGCTGCTGTCCCTGGCCGGTGCGCTGGCGGCGCTGCCTTCATTTGCCGCGGACCCGGCCGCGCAGCCTGCTGCCCCTCACGCCACCGCGCAGGCGCCGGCCGCCGGCAGCCCGCTCGCGCGTGACGCGCGGGCCAGCAAGATCATCGGCCGTGAGGTGCTGGGCACCGGCGGCGAGAAGCTGGGCCGCATCGACGACCTCATCGTGGACATGAACACCGGCCGCCTGCAGTACGCGGTGCTGTCCTTCGGTGGCGTGGCCGGGTTGGGCGACAAGCTGTTCGCCTACCCGGTCAACGCCTTTCGCGCCGCGGCCGACAGCGACGACTTGACGCTCAACGTGGACAAGGACCGCCTGCGCAGCTCGCCCGGCTTCGACAAGGCCCACTGGCCCGGGCTGGACGCCACCGCCTATTGGCGCGACGTGGACCGCTACCACGGCGGTGCCCAGGCGCCGGCGCAGGCCGCGACCGCGCACCGCCTCATGCGCATGAGCAAGCTGCTGGACAAGGACGTCAACGATCGCCAGGGCAAGGACGCCGGCGAGGTGGAGGACGTGGTGGTCAACATGGCCCAGCAGCGCGTGCACTACGTGGTGCTGGACTTCGACAAGAAGTGGAGCCCGGACGACAAGCTGCTGGCGCTGCCCCTGTCCGCGCTGAGCCTGCCCGCGGGCCGGGACAAGGACGCCGACCTCGTGCTCAACGTGCCGCGCGAGCAGTTGGACATGAAGCGCGGCTTCGACGAGAACGCCTGGCCCGACGTCAACGACCCGGCCTACAGGCGCGACGTGGGCGGCTGGCTGGACCACTTCCCGCCCACCAGCCGCGCGCAGGAGCAGGGGCGCTGAAGCACCGGCCCTGCGCGCCCCGCACGCGCTACTGCCACAGCCGGTAGCTCCAGAAGCTTTCGTCCTCCTGGATGCGCCGGTACAGCTCCTCGGGGCTGAAGCCGGTGACGCGGCGCACCTCGCGGCAGAGGTGGGACTGGTCGGCGTAGCCGGTGGCGTCGGCCAGCTCGGCCCAATTGGGCGCGCCACGCTGGGCGGCATTGGCCATGCCCTCGAAGAAGGCCCTTTCCGCCCGCCCCATGCCCAGCAGCGCGCGCATGGGCAGCCCGGCCCAGCGCTTCACCCGCCGCTCCATCTGGCGCAGGCTCTTGCCGGGGCCGGAGAGCGCCGCGTGCGTGGCCAGGGACTGTGCCCAATCCAGGTAGCGGTGCGCGTGCAGCGGCAGGGCGGGGCGCACGGCCTGCCAGCGCGGCTCCAGGAAGTCTTCTATGCAGGCCACGCGGGCCTCGTCGTCCGGGGCGTGCAGCACGGCGTCCAGCAGCGGCCGCCAGTCCGCCGGCAGGCAGGCATGGGCATCGGCACGGCGGTCCACCCACTCGGCCACTTCCAGGCCCGTGAGGCGGTGCACGGCGTCGGCGGTGAGGGCCAGCATCAGGCCGTAGGTGGGGCCGGGGTGCCAGTACAGCATGGGCACGGTGACGGGGCCGCCGAACACCACGCGGCCCGGCATGGGCTCGCGCGGCACGGCGGTGGAGGCCGGCGAGCCGCGGGGCAGCAGCTCGGTGCTGCCTTCGAGCTGCCAGAACAGGCCGCACAGGGGCGACGTGGGCATGTGGTCGAAGCGCTGGGCGTCGTCGAGCCGTGCGCCGCGCGTGTCGCGCGCCATCACGGCGCGCACGCACGAGGCCAGCGCTGGGCGCGGCAGCCACAGGCGGCTGATGGTGTGGGGCGAGAGATTGCCGGGCATGGCAGGACAGCTTAAGGAGCGGCCGCGGGCGCGGTTTGGAGTCGCCGGCAGTGTCGCTTTCGTTCAAGACGCGAAGCTGACGCCGCGGCCACCATGCGGCCCATGAACACCACGATGACGCGCGGCGCAGCGGACGCCGCCCAGGGAAGTTTCGATTCCGCGACCCGCCAGCCTTGGCCTTCGCGCCCAAGCGGCAGCCGCCCGCCCGGCCCGCGCGGGCGCTGGCTGGGCCTGTCGTTGCTGGCCGACATGAAGCGCGACTACCTGGGCTTCGCCGAGCAGCGGCACCGACTCTACGGCGACGTCTGCAACATGCGCCTGTTCCAGGAGCGCGCCTACGACCTGTTTTCGCCGGACATGGTGCGCGAGGCGCTGGTGGACCATGCCGACGCCCTGGTGCGCTGGGAGCGCGGCGTGGAGGTGTTTGCCCAGGCCTTCGGCAGCAGCGTGCTCACCACAGAGGGCCCGCTGTGGCAGCGCCAGCGCCGCATGCTCATGCCGGCCTTCACGCCCAAGCGCGTGGCCGGCTACGCGGGGCTGATGCGCGAGGCCGCCGCCACCGCGCTGGAGCGCGCGCTGCCCGCGGGCGTGGCCGAAGGCGAGGTGGGCATGGACGCGCTCTTCTCGCGCGTGGCCATGGACGTGATCCTGCGCACCCTGTTCGGCCGGCAGCTCGAAGGCGAGGCCGAGGCCGCCATCCACGCCACGCGCGTGATGGGCGAGACGGCCATGCGCGAGATGTTCTTTCCCGTGACGCTGCCGGACTGGCTGCCGCTGCCCGCCAAGGCGGCCAAGCGCCAGGCGCTGCGCACGCTGCGGGGCTTGGTGCACGGGCACATCCAGCGCCGCCGTGTCCAGGGCGGCCGGGAGGACGAGGGCGACGACCTGCTCGCCCGGCTGCTGGCCCTGCGCGACGAGGAAACGGGCGAAAGCCTGAGCGGCCAGGAGCTGTTCGACCAGTGCATGGTGAGCTTCCAGGCCGGGCACGAGACCGCGGCCACGGCGCTGCTGTGGTGGAGCCGGCTGCTGGCGGTGCATCCGGCCGCAGCGGCCAAGGCGCGCGAGGAGGTGGACGCCGTGCTGGCCGGCCGCGACCCGGGTGCGCAGGACGCGATGGCGCTGCCCTACGTCACGGCGACGCTCAAGGAGGCCATGCGGCTGTACCCGCCCATCGCCGCGCTGATGACGCGGCGCACGTTGCGCGAGATCACGGTGGGGGGCTGGACCATTCCACCCGGCACGCTGCTCTACGTCACGCCCTGGGTGCTGCAGCGCGACCGGCGCTGGTGGCCGCAGCCCAACGAGTTCCGCCCCGAGCGCTTCCTGCCCGGCGCGCCGGAGGTGCCGCGCGGGGCCTACATCCCCTTCGGCGTGGGCCCGCGCGTGTGCCTGGGGCAGCACTTCGCGATGCTGGAGATGACCATCGTCGCGGCCATGCTGCTGCGCCGGTATGACCTGGCGCTGCCGGCAGGGGCGTCTGAGCCGGAGCCCGTGCTCAACGTGACGCTGCGGCCCAAGGGCGGGGTGGCGCTGCGACTGCGGCGGCGTGGCGTGTGAGCCGGCGGCCAGCCGCGCATCCCGCCGCCCAACGGCCTTGCCAGCGCGCCGTCACGCTGGCCGGTTGCCGCGGCGGCGCGAGAGGCCCACGGCGCCCAAGCCCAGGCCCACCAGGGCCAGGGAGCCGGGCTCCGGCACGGCGGACGCCGTGGTGCCCCACACCTGGACTTCAGCCAGGGAGAGGTAGTCCGTGCGGTTGAGCGAAATACGCACCGTGTCGCCAATGACGGACGGAATATCGAAAATCGCTTCCGGCAAAGCGGAAAGCCAGGAATTGTTCAGCGACTGCCAAACCACGTTGCCGCCGCGCAAAACCGTCACGTTGAAATCGTTGAGACGGTTGCTGCAGCAGTCGGTGCGGTTCCAGATGTCAATTTCCTTGATGAGGGCGGCACCTGCGCCCAGGCTGACCTGCCACCAGGGTTGAGATTCCAGTTGCGTATGGGTGATGGTGGATACTCCGTACCAATCGCCGTCCGTGTTGCCGTCTATGGCTTGCCCGGCATTGGGGACCATGCCGTCATGGCGGGTGTTGTAAGTGGAGCTTTGTGTCGCCTCGCTGCCGTTGGAGGCCAAGGCCAGGTTCACCGGCGCGGCCTGGGCGGCAACCGCAAACAAGGCCAGCGCGGCAGTGGCGGCCGCACAGGCGAGGGTTTTAAGCGCTTGGAAATGGTGCTTGGTGTTTTCCATTTATTTTCTCCCTGTCGTTAATTGTTGAGATAGATAGTCCGCTGCGGCGGGTAGACGCCTGTTTGTGCTTGGTATTTTGTATTTGCATGGCCGAAGTGTAAATATTTGATGCGAGTTTTGTCTGGATTTATTGTTTATTTGTCCGGGTTTTTTGGTGCAAGTGCATCGGTCACGAAATATTCGGTTTTCTTGATAAATGCCGGGCGTGGAGAAAATCCCTCTCGCGGCTTATGCTGCTGCGGGCGAATCCGGTGGAAAAACGAGCGGGCAAAAGAAAAGGCCCGCTTGCGCGGGCCTGGGTACTGCGGTTCAGCCGCGGCGTTCAGCCGCGCACGGGGGCCTGGCTCAGGCCGTCACGCCCTTGGCGACTTCCGCGTACTCCTCGATCTGGTCGAAGTTCATGTACTTGTAGATCTGCGCGGCGTTCTTGGTCACCACGCCGATCTCGGCCATGTACTCCTCCACGGTCGGGATGCGGCCCAGTTTGGAGCACACCGCGGCCAGCTCGGCCGAGCCCAGGAACACGTTGGTGTTCTTGCCCAGGCGGTTGGGGAAGTTGCGGGTCGAGGTGGACATCGCGGTGGAGCCTTCTTTGATCTGCGCCTGGTTGCCCATGCACAGCGAGCAGCCCGGCATTTCCATGCGGGCACCCGCGCCGCCCAGGGTGGCGTAATAGCCTTCCTTGGTCAGCTCGGCGGCGTCCATCTTGGTCGGCGGGGCCACCCACAGGCGCACCGGGATGTCCTTCTTGCCTTCGAGCAGCTTGCCCGCGGCACGGAAGTGGCCGATGTTGGTCATGCATGAGCCGATGAACACCTCGTCGATCTTGGTGCCGGACACTTCCGAGACGAACTTGGCGTCGTCCGGGTCGTTCGGGCAGCACACGATCGGCTCCTTGATGTCGGCCAGATCGATCTCGATCACGGCGGCGTACTCGGCGTCGGCGTCGGCCTTGAGCAGCTCCGGCTTGGCCAGCCAGGCTTCCACGGCTTCGATGCGGCGCTGCAGCGTGCGGGCGTCGGCGTAGCCGTTGGCGATCATGTTCTTCATCAGAACGATGTTCGACCGCAGGTACTCGGCCACCGGCTCGGTGTTGAGCTGCACGGAGCAGGCGGCGGCCGAGCGCTCGGCGGCGGCGTCGGACAGCTCGAACGCTTGCTCGACCTTCAGGTTGGGCAGGCCTTCGATCTCCAGCACGCGGCCGGAGAACACGTTCTTCTTGCCGGCCTTCTCGACGGTCAGCAGACCGGCCTTGATGGCGTACAGCGGAATGGCATGCACCAGGTCACGCAGCGTGATGCCGGGCTGCATGTCGCCCTTGAAGCGCACCAGCACCGATTCCGGCATGTCCAGCGGCATCACGCCCGTGGCGGCACCGAAGGCCACCAGGCCCGACCCGGCGGGGAAGCTGATGCCGATGGGGAAGCGGGTGTGCGAGTCGCCGCCCGTGCCCACGGTGTCGGGCAGCAGCAGGCGGTTGAGCCACGAGTGGATCACGCCGTCGCCCGGGCGCAGCGCCACGCCGCCGCGGCTGCTGATGAACTGCGGCAGCTCGCGGTGCATCTTCACGTCCACCGGCTTCGGATAGGCGGCGGTGTGGCAGAAGGACTGCATCACCAGGTCGGCCGAGAAGCCCAGGCAGGCCAGGTCCTTGAGCTCGTCGCGGGTCATCGGACCGGTCGTGTCTTGCGAACCGACCGTGGTCATCTTGGGCTCGCAGTACGTGCCCGGGCGGATGCCCTGGCCTTCGGGCAGGCCGCAGGCGCGGCCGACCATCTTCTGCGCCAGCGTGAAACCCTTGCCGGAGTCGACGGGGGGCTTGGGCAGGCGGAAGGCGGTGGAGGCTTCCAGGCCCAGGAACTCGCGGGCCTTGGCGGTCAGCGAGCGGCCGATGATCAGGTTGATGCGGCCGCCGGCGCGCACTTCGTCCAGCAGCACGTCGCTCTTGAGCGCGAAGCTGGCGACGACTTCGCCGTTCTTGACCAGCTTGCCCTCGTAGGGCAGCACGTCGATGACGTCACCCATCTCCAGCTGGCTCACGTCCACTTCGATGGGCAGCGAGCCGGAGTCTTCCTGCGTGTTGAAGAAGATGGGGGCGATCTTGCCGCCCAGCGTCACGCCGCCGAAGCGCTTGTTGGGCACGAAGGGGATGTCCTGGCCGGTGGCCCAGATCACGCTGTTGGTGGCCGACTTGCGCGAGGAGCCCGTGCCCACCACGTCGCCCACGTAGGCCACGAGGTTGCCCTTCTTCTTCAGGTCGTCGATGAACTGCATCGGACCGCGCTTGCCGTCTTCCTCCGGCTGGAACGCCGCGCCGGGGCGGGCGTTCTTGAGCATGGCCAGGTAGTGCATCGGGATGTCCGGGCGGCTCCAGGCGTCCGGGGCGGGCGACAGGTCGTCGGTGTTGGTCTCGCCGGGCACCTTGAACACCGTCACGGTGATCTTCTGCGCCACTTCGGGACGGCTGGTGAACCACTCGGCATCGGCCCAGCTCTGCACCACTTCCTTGGCCACGGCGTTGCCGGCCTTGGCCTTCTCGGCCACGTCGTGGAAGTAGTCGAACATCAGCAGGGTCTTCTTCAGACCCGCAGCGGCCACGCCGGCGACTTCGGCGTCGTCCAGCAGGTCGATCAGCGGCTTGACGTTGTAGCCGCCCACCATGGTGCCCAGCAGCTCGGTGGCTTGGGCGCGCGGCATCAGCGCCACGGCCAGGTCGCCGGCGGCCACGGCGGCCAGGAAGGAGGCCTTGACCTTGGCCGCATCGTCAACGCCCGGAGGCACGCGGTGCGTCAGCAGCTCCAGCAGGAAGGCTTCCTCGCCGGCCGGCGGGTTCTTGATCAGCTCGATCAGCTCGGCGGTCTGCTTGGCCGACAGCGGCAGCGGCGGGATGCCGAGCGCGGCGCGTTCGGCGACATGTTGGCGATAGGCTTGCAGCATCAGGGGCTCCGTGCTCCGTGGAAACCGTTTTAGGAAGCGGCCCGCGTTCGAGCGCAAGCCGACTCTGACATTTTATGTCTTATATAAGACTTGGGACAGTGCCCCAGCGTGTCGCTGTGGCGTGCCGGCCCCGCGCGAGTCTGCCGCCATGGTGCGGCGCAGCAAGCACACCCGGGACACGCCTGGGGTCTTCCGGGGCCGGCCAAGTGTGAAAAAGCCGGCTTGCGCCGGCCTTGCGTTGCGTCAGGCAGTCCGCCCGCAAGGGGCGAACGGGCGGCCGCAAAGGGCGCGCCGCGCAAGCGGCGCAATAGCCCTGCGGCGCGCCTTACTTGGTGGCTTCAGCCACCACGGGCTTGTTGGGGTCTATGCCCAGGCCGCCGGCGACCGGCGGCGCCAGCTTGGCCGCGGCCACGGCCTCGCGCTGCTCGGCGCTCTGGCAGTCGTCCACCAGGCGCTGGCCCACGCGGGTGTCCATGAGCATGGACTTGTTGGCGATCTGCACCATCAGCGTCTGGCCCTTGACGTCCTCCAGGCGCAGCGCGCCGGTGGAGGAGAGCACGGGCTTCATGGTGTAGACGTCCTTCTTCCACTTCACGTCCAGGTAGCCGGCGTGCTTGGGGTTCACGGCGATGTCCAGCGTCTGGTTGAACTCGCAGGCATAGACGCCGCGGTAGGCGCGCTGGGAGGCGGCCAGTTGGGCCTCGTCGGCCTCGGCCAGCGGGGCTTCGGCCTTGGGGGCCGCCTTGGCGGCCTTTGCAGTCTTGGCGGCCGCGGCCTTCTCGGCCTTGGCCTTGGAGCCTTCGGTGGCCATGGCGGCGGTGGCGCTCATCAGGCCGAAGGCGGCAGCGGCGGCCAGTGCCGCCAGTCGGAGGGAAACGGTCATGAAAACTCCAGTGCGCAGCACCTTGCACGCGCGAGGGCCGCCATTGTCACGCCGCCGCGAAGCCGGCGGCAGAGCACGGTTGCGGGCCCGCGACAAATTCGCACGGGCAAGCCGAATGCTGCGCCGTGCCCGCCACGGGCAGAGCTTCAGGTTGGGCTGAACCAGGCCTGCTGGATCTCGGCGGGCAGTTGCGCGCCGTCGCTCCAGGAGGTGCGGTGCGCGCGCTCCAGCACATGCCAGAAGTAGCGGTAGCTGGCACGGTCGTGCAACTGGTCGTGGCCGCCGTGCTGGTGGCGTATGGGCGCCCAATGCGCGGCCTGCGCGGCGGAGATGATCTCGATGGCGCGGTCCACCTCGGCGGCGGTGGGCGTGAAGGCGTCCACGATGGGCCGGATCTGCGCCGGGTGGATGCTCCACATGCGCGTGTAGCCGAACTCGCGCCCGGCACGCGTGGCCGCCTCCTCCAGCGCCCGCGTGTGCTTGAACTCCGTCACCACGCAGTGCGAAGGCACCTTGGCATGCGCGTGGCAGGCCGCGGCGATCTCCAGCTTGGCGCGCACCACCAGCGGGTGCTCGAACTGGCCCTGCACGCCCATGGCCGAGGCGGGAATGGCGCCGCGGTGCGCGGACACGAAGTCCATGAGGCCGAAGGAGAGCGACTCGATGCGCGGGTGCGCCGCCAGCGCAAACGCCTCGCGCAGCGCGCCGTGCGTCTCTACCAGCGCGTGCAACGGAATGCGGCGCGCCAGGCCCGCGCGGCCGGCCGCGGCGTCTATGAAATCGATGGCCCGCTGCAGCTCGTCCAGGCCGCGGGGCTTGGGGATCATCAGGTAGGCCAGCCGCGCACCGCACTGCGACACCAGCAGCTCGGCCACGGCCTCGAATTTTTCGTGGCCGACTTCCGGCACCCGCGCGCCCACGCGGCCGAAGCGGTTGAGCGGCGAATTGACCAGCTCGGCAATGTGCTGCGCGTGCTCGATCTCGCCGCCCACCGGGGCGCCGTCCTCGCAGTCCAGCGTGATGTCGAACACCGGCCCCATCTCGGCCTGCAGCTGCAGGCTCTTGGTCATGCGCGGCTCGACGCCAGCGTAGTGGTCGCACACGGGCAGCGAGGGCGCCAGCTCGCCGTCTTCGAACAGCGCCAGGCGGGGGTGGAGGGCTTGAGTCACGGCAGCGGTCCTGAAAGGAAAAAGGGCCGGTGAACGATCACCGGCCCCATGCAAAGCGGTTGTCGCGCGGCGCGCGGCCCAGCAGGGCGGGCCGCGGCGCCTTCAAGGCGCGATTACAGCAGGTGCTTGACGCCGTCCTGCTCGCCCTGGAGCTCGGCCAGGGTCTTGTTGATGCACTCTTGCGAGAACTCGTCGATCTCCAGGCCTTCGACGATCTTGTACTCGCCGCCTTCGCAGGTGACGGGGTAGCCGAACATCACTTCGGCGGGGATGCCGTACTCGCCCTTGGACGGGATGCCCATGGTGACCCACTTGCCGTTGGTGCCCAGGGCCCAGTCGCGCATGTGGTCGATGGCGGCGCCGGCGGCCGAGGCGGCCGACGACAGGCCGCGGGCGGCGATGATCGCGGCGCCGCGCTTGCCCACGGTGGGCAGGAACACTTCACGGTTCCACTGCTCGTCGTTGATCAGTTCCTTGACGCTCTGGCCTTCGATGGTGGCGAAGCGGTAGTCGGCGTACATCGTGGGCGAGTGGTTGCCCCACACGGCCAGCTTCTCGATCGAGCCCACGGCCTTGCCGGTCTTGGAAGCGATCTGCGAGGCGGCGCGGTTGTGGTCCAGGCGCAGCATGGCCGTGAAGTTCTTGGCCGGCAGGTCCGGGGCCGACTTCATGGCGATGTAGGCGTTGGTGTTGGCGGGGTTGCCCACCACCAGCACGCGCACGTCGCGCGAGGCCACGGCGTTCAGGGCCTTGCCCTGGGCCGTGAAGATCTGGGCGTTGGCGGCCAGCAGGTCGGCACGCTCCATGCCGGGGCCGCGGGGACGGGCACCGACCAGCAGCGCGTAGTCGGTGTCCTTGAAGGCGGTCATCGGGTCGCTGTGGGCTTCGATGCCGGCCACCAGCGGGAAGGCGCAGTCTTCGATCTCCATGATCACGCCCTTGAGCGCGTTCTGGGCCTTCTCGTCCGGGATCTCCAGCAGTTGCAGGATCACGGGCTGGTCCTTGCCCAGCATTTCGCCGGAGGCGATGCGGAACAGCAGGGCATAACCGATCTGGCCGGCGGCGCCGGTGACCGCAACGCGGACGGGCTTCTTGCTCATGGAGCGTCTCCAAATGACAAACGGGGATCAAAGCGCCCGCGGCTGCAGCGGACGCGCCGGGTCGCAAGTGTATCCATCCGCGGGGGGCGTGGCACATTCAAAATCGATCTTATGTCTTATATAAGATACGTTTGAATGGACTGCGGGCGCGGCTTGTGCTGCAATCGCGCCCTATGTCAAGCGCCGCCCAGCCCATAGAACCTCCCGCGGATGCCGGCGCGGCGCCGGCGTTCAGCCCGCTCTACCAGCAGATCAAGGCCTTGCTGGTTCGCAGCCTGCAGGGCGGCGAGTGGAAGCCGGGCGAATCCATTCCCAGCGAGCTGGAATTGGCCGCGCGCTTCAAGGTCAGCCAGGGCACGGTGCGCAAGGCCATAGACGAGCTCGCGGCCGACGGGCTGCTCGTGCGCAAGCAGGGCAAGGGCACCTTCGTGGCCACGCATGCCGAGGAGCATGTGCAGTACCGCTTCCTGCGCCTGACGCCGGAAGAGGGCGCCAGCCCGCCGGTGGAGCGCCGCGTCCTCGACTGCCGCCGCCTGCGCGCGCCGGCCGACGTCGCGCGCACGCTGGAGCTCAAGAGCGGCGAGGCCGCCGTGCTCGTGCGCCGGCTGCTCTCGGCCCAGGGCAAGCCCGTGGTGCTCGACGACATCTGGCTGCCCGGCGCGCTCTTCAAGGGCCTGACCGTTGAAAAGCTCACGGGCTGGCGCGGGCCGATGTACGAACTGTTTGAAAGCGAGTTCGGCGTGCGCATGATCCGCGCCGAAGAGCAGATCCGGGCCGTGGCCGCCGATGCGGCGACGGCGCAGTGGCTGGAAGTGGCCGCAGGCACGCCGCTTTTGAGCGTGGAGCGCCTCTCGCGCACCTATGGCGACAAGCCCGTGGAACTGCGCCGTGGCCTCTACAACACCGCCCAGCATCACTACCGCAACGAACTGAGCTGACCGGCGCTAAGGCCCCTTTCTTTCACGTTGCTTTCTCGGCCAGTACGTAATAGGGCTGACGTGTCGGCTTGTTTCAGTGCACTAAAATCAGCGGGTTTATCCGCACCCCGGCGATCCATCTTTCAGATAAGGCAGGACCATGGCAGACACGATCAAACAAAGACCCGTCTATCGAAACATCCACATCTCGCAGATCGTCTCGTACCGTCTGCCGCCGTCGGGCATTGTTTCGATCCTGCACCGCGTCAGCGGCGCCATGATCTTCTTCCTGCTGCCTTTCATCGTCTGGATGTTCGACACCAGCGTCTCTTCGGAAATCTCCTATGAGCGCTTCACCAGTGCCTTCACCGCGGGCATCGGCATCTTCCCCGGCTGGTTCATCAAGCTCGTGGCGCTGGCGCTGATCTGGGGCTACCTGCATCACTTCTGCGCGGGCGTGCGCCATCTGTGGATGGACATGACACACAACACCACCAAGGCCTTTGGCCGCTCTTCCGCGCAAGCCGTGCTGGCCATCGCCATCCTGCTGACGCTGCTGTTGGGCGCCAAGCTCTTCGGCCTGTACTGATCACTGCGCAGCAAGAGGGGAAACAACTCATGAATCCGAACTACGGCTCCAAGCGCCTCGTGGTGGGCGCCCACTACGGCCTGCGCGACTGGCTCAGCCAGCGCGTGACGGCTGCGCTGATGGCTCTTTTCACCATCGTGCTGCTGGCCCAGGTGCTGATGCCCGGCGAGCTCAACTACGACCGTTGGGCCGGCATCTTCTCGTCGCAGTGGATGAAGGTGCTGACCTTCGTCGTCATCGTGTCGCTGGCCTGGCACGCCTGGGTGGGCGTGCGCGACATCTGGATGGATTACGTCAAGCCCGTCGGTACGCGGCTGGCGCTGCAGGTTTTCACGATCGCGTGGCTGGTGGGCTGCGCGGGTTGGGCGGTCCAGGTGCTGTGGCGCCTCTGATAAGAATTCAAGGAGTTTCACGTGGCATTGGGATCGATCTCTAAGCGCAAGTTCGACGTCGTCATCGTCGGTGCCGGCGGGTCCGGCATGCGCGCCTCGCTGCAACTGGCCCGCGCGGGCCTGAACGTGGCCGTGCTCACCAAGGTGTTCCCCACGCGTTCGCACACGGTGGCCGCGCAGGGCGGCATCGGCGCCTCGCTGGGCAACATGAGCGAGGACAACTGGCACTACCACTTCTTCGACACCGTCAAGGGTTCCGACTGGCTCGGCGACCAGGACGCCATCGAGTTCATGTGCCGCGAAGCCCCGAAGGTCGTGTACGAGCTCGAACACTTCGGCATGCCCTTCGACCGCAACCCGGACGGCACCATCTACCAGCGCCCCTTCGGCGGCCACACGGCCAACTACGGCGAGAAGCCCGTGCAGCGTGCCTGCGCCGCGGCCGACCGTACCGGCCACGCCATGCTGCACACGCTGTACCAGCAAAACGTCAAGGCCCGCACGCAGTTCTTTGTGGAGTGGATGGCGCTGGACCTCATCCGCGACGCCGAGGGCGACGTGGTCGGCGTGACCGCGCTGGAGATGGAAACCGGCGAGGTGCACATCCTCGAAGGCAAGACCGTGCTGCTGGCCACCGGCGGCGCCGGCCGCATCTTCGCGGCCTCCACCAACGCCTTCATCAACACCGGTGACGGCCTGGGCATGGCCGCGCGCGCCGGCATCCCGCTGCAGGACATGGAGTTCTGGCAGTTCCACCCCACCGGCGTGGCCGGCGCGGGCGTGCTGCTGACCGAAGGCTGCCGCGGCGAAGGCGCCATCCTGCGCAACGCCAACGGCGAGCGCTTCATGGAGCGCTACGCCCCGACGCTGAAGGACCTGGCCCCGCGCGACTTCGTCTCGCGCTGCATGGACCAGGAGATCAAGGAAGGCCGTGGTTGCGGTCCCAACAAGGACTACGTGGTCCTGGACATGACCCACCTGGGCGCCGAGACCATCCTCAAGCGCCTGCCCTCGGTGTTCGAGATCGGCCACAACTTCGCCAACGTCGACATCACCAAGGAGCCAATCCCGGTCGTGCCCACCATCCACTACCAGATGGGCGGCATCCCGACCAACATCCACGGCCAGGTCGTGGTGCCTTCCGGCGACGTGCACAACAAGATCATCAACGGCCTCTACGCTGTGGGTGAGTGCGCCTGCGTGAGCGTGCACGGCGCCAACCGCCTGGGCACCAACTCGCTGCTGGACCTGCTGGTGTTCGGCCGCGCCGCGGGCAACCACATCGTGGACACCGCGCTCAAGGCCAAGTCGCACAAGGCGCTGCCCGCCGACGCCGCCGACCGCACCCTGGCGCGCCTGGCGCGCCTGGAGTCCAGCACCTCCGGCGAGTACGCGCAGGACGTGGCGGGCGACATCCGCAAGACCATGCAGCAGCACGCGGGCGTGTTCCGCACGCAAAAGAGCATGGACGAGGGCGTCAAGGCCATCAACGAGGTCGCCAAGCGCGTGGGCAGCATCACGCTCAAGGACAAGAGCAAGGTGTTCAACACCGCCCGCATCGAGGCGCTGGAAGTGGAGAACCTCATCGAGGCCGCCCAGGCCACGATGACCTCCGCCGCCGCCCGCACCGAGAGCCGTGGCGCCCACACCGTCGACGACTACGCCGACAGCCCCGAGTTCCCGAACGGCCGCAACGACAAGGATTGGCTCAAGCACACGCTGTACTACAGCGAAGGCCGCCGCCTGGCCTACAAGCCCGTCAACTTGAAGCCGCTGACGACGGAATCCATTCCGCCCAAGGTCCGTTCGTTCTAAGAGATCACAGCCATGGCAAAGCGCACTTTCCAGATCTACCGCTACGACCCGGACAAGGATGCCCGGCCCTACATGCAGACCCTCGAGGTCGAGCTCGACGGCTCCGAGCGCATGCTGCTGGACGCCCTCATCAAGCTCAAGCAGGTCGATCCTTCGCTGAGCTTCCGCCGCTCCTGCCGTGAAGGCGTGTGCGGTTCGGACGCGATGAACATCAACGGCAAGAACGGCCTGGCCTGCCTGACCAACATGCGCTCGCTGCCGGCGGTCGTGGTGCTCAAGCCGCTGCCGGGCCTGCCGGTGGTCCGCGACCTGATCGTGGACATGACGCAGTTCTTCAAGCAGTACCACTCGATCAAGCCCTACCTCGTCAACGACAACACGCCGCCCGACAAGGAGCGTCTGCAGTCGCCCGAGGAGCGCGAGGAGCTCAACGGCCTGTACGAGTGCATCCTGTGCGCGAGCTGCTCCACGAGCTGCCCGAGCTTCTGGTGGAACCCGGACAAGTTCGTCGGCCCGGCCGGCCTGCTGCAGGCCTACCGCTTCATCGCCGACAGCCGCGACCAGGGCACCGCCGAGCGCCTGGACAACCTGGAAGACCCGTACCGGCTCTTCCGCTGCCACACGATCATGAACTGCGTGGACGTGTGTCCCAAGGGCCTCAATCCTGCTGGCGCGATCAGCAAGATCAAGGAACTGATGGTCCGCCGCGCGGTGTGACCGTTTTCACCCCCGGTCAGCCCTCCGAAAGCCTGCCATGGACAATCTTCTCGACGAGCGCGCCTTGAGCAAGCTCAAATGGCGGTGCCGCCGCGGGCTGCTGGAAAACGACCTTCTGATCGAGCGCTTCTTCCAGCGCCATGAGGCCACGATGACGGTGGCGCAGGGCGAAGCGCTGTCCGCGCTCATGGAGCTTTCGGACAACGACCTGCTGGACCTGCTGCTGCGCCGCAAGGAGCCGCAAGGCGATCTGGACCGCGAGGACGTGCGTACGCTGCTGGAGCAGCTGCGCACGCCGCCAATGCAAACGAATTGACGTGAAAGGGAACTCCCCGATGAATGCCTCCGACGTGAAAGCCACCCTGTCGTTCTCGGACGGCAGCCCCTCCATGGACCTGCCCATCTACAAGGGCAGCATTGGCCCGGATGTGATCGACATCCGCAAGCTCTACGGCCAGACCGGCAAGTTCACCTACGACCCCGGCTTCCTGTCCACCGCCTCCTGCCAGTCCGCGATCACCTACATCGACGGCGACAAGGGCGAGCTGCTATACCGCGGCTACCCCATCGAGCAACTCGCCACCGGCTGCGACTTCCTCGACACCTGCTACCTGCTGCTGTACGGGGAGCTGCCCAACGAGCAGCAACAGCGCGACTTCCACAAGCTCGTGAACAACCACACGATGGTCAACGAGCAGATGCAGTTCTTCCTGCGTGGCTTCCGTCGCGATGCGCACCCGATGGCCGTGATGACGGGCCTGGTGGGCGGTCTGTCGGCCTTCTATCACGACAGCACCGACATCAATAACCCCAAGCACCGCGAGATCGCGGCGATCCGCCTGATCGCCAAGATGCCCACGCTGGTGGCCATGGCCTACAAGTATTCGATCGGCCAGCCCTACATCTATCCGAAGAACGACCTGTCCTACGCGGGCAACTTCATGCGGATGATGTTCGCCACGCCGTGCGAGGAGTACGTGCCCAATGACGTGCTGGTGCGCGCCATGGACCGCATCTTCATCCTGCACGCCGACCACGAGCAAAACGCCTCCACCTCCACCGTGCGCCTGTGCGGCTCGTCGGGCACCAACCCGTTCGCCGCCATCGCCGCGGGCGTGGCCTGCCTGTGGGGCCCGGCCCACGGCGGCGCCAACGAGGCCTGCCTGAACATGCTGGAAGAGATCCAGCAAATGGGCGGCGTCGAGAAGATCGGCGACTTCATCAAGCAGGTGAAGGACAAGACCTCCAGCGTCAAGCTGATGGGCTTCGGTCACCGCGTCTACAAGAACTACGACCCGCGCGCCAAGCTGATGCGCGAAACCTGCCACGAGGTGCTGAGCGCCCTGGGCCTGGAAAACGACCCGCTGTTCAAGCTGGCCATGGCCCTGGAAAAGATCGCCCTGGAAGACGAGTACTTCGTCTCCCGCAAGCTGTACCCGAACGTGGACTTCTACTCGGGCATCGTGCAGCGCGCCATCGGCATCCCCGTGAGCCTGTTCACCGCGATCTTCGCCCTGGCCCGCACGGTCGGCTGGATCGCCCAGCTCAACGAGATGATCGCCGACCCCGAGTACAAGATCGGCCGTCCGCGCCAGCTCTTCGTCGGCGCCGAGCGCCGCGACGTGCCCCCGCTGAGCGCCCGCTGATCAGCCTCGCGCACATGCCCCGGCCCCTGGCCGGTGCGCACGCAGCAAACCCCGGCCTGGCCGGGGTTTTTTCATTGGCCGGACCATTCGCGCCCCGTGCCGCGGCGCGCCACACGCCGCCGTTGCGCCGGCAACTTCACACTTCAGGACGCATGAACGCTCTTACCACCCGCCGCCAGGCCCTGGCGCTGGCCGTCGCTGCCGCCGCCACCATGGCCGCCGCCGGCCCCGCCGCCGCGCAGGCCAGGAAATACCCGGACCACCCCATCACCTTCATCGTTCCGTTCCCGGCCGGCAGCGCCACGGACCAGCTCGCCCGCGTGGTGGCCGAGCACGTGGGCCGCGCGGCGGGGCAGAGCGTGATCATCGACAACAAGCCCGGCGCCAACGGCACGATAGGCACGGCCGCCGCCGCCAAGGCCCCGGCCGACGGCCACAGCTTCCTGATCGCCACCAGCACCACGCACGCGGCCAACGCGTCGCTGTACCGCAAGCTGCCCTACGACCCGATCAAGGACTTCGCACCCGTCACCCGCCTGGGCGAGATTCCCTTCGTGATGCTGGTCAACCCGTCCGTGCCCGCGGACACGGCGCAGAAGTTCGTCGCCTATGCCAAGGCCAACCCCGACAAGCTGGCCTGGGGCTCGGGCTCCAGCGGCAGCCTCATCCCCGGCCATGCGCTGGTGACGGCCAACGCCCTGCGCATGACGCACGTGCCCTACAAGGGCGTGCAGCCGGCCATGACGGACACCATGGGCGGCCAGACGCAGCTCGTCTTTGCCGACCTTTCGTCCGGCGTGCCCCAGGTCAAGGCCGGCAAGCTGCGCGCGTTGGCCGTGACCTCGGCCGGCGAGCACCCCATGCTGCCCGGCGTGCCGCCGCTGGCGGTGGTGGTGCCCGGCTTCGAGATGACGGCCTGGTTCGCCATGTACGCGCCCGCGGCCACGCCGCCGGCCGCGGTGGAGAAGATGAACCAATGGGTGCGCGCCGCGCTGGCCGACCCGGCCGTGCAGGCCAAGGTCGCGCCTTCCGGCTTCAAGCTCACGCCCAGCACCCCGGCCGAGCTGGGCCTCTTCGCCGCCAAGGAAACCGTCAAGTGGGCCAAGGCGGTGCAGGCGGCGGGGATTCAGGCGGAGTAAATCACTTCATCCACCGCCGCATCGCAAAGCTCAGCCCGTCCACGAAGGCGACCAGCAGCAGCATCGCAATGAGGACGGTGGCCGTCTTGCCCATGTGGAACAGCCCCATGTGGAAGGCGAGCAACTGCCCCAGGCCGCCCGCGCCGACCACGCCCAGCACGGCGGCGGCGCGGATGTTGTTCTCCCACCGGTACAGCGTGTAGGACAGCAGCTGCGGCAGCACCTGCGGCAGCGTCGCGTAGGCCAGCACCCGCCAGCCCGTGACGCCCTGCGTGCGCAAGGCCGTCGCCGCATCGCGCGGCGCGTTCTCCATCGCCTCGGCAAACAGCCGCCCAAGCACGCCGGAGGTGTGCAGCGCCAGCGCCAGCGTCCCCGCGAACGGCCCAAGCCCCGCCGCGATCAGCAGCAGCGCCGCCCACACCAGCTCAGGCACCGCCCGCAAGGCGTTCAGCAACATACGGGCTACAGACCGGAACCTCGCGGCGTCCCCTTCGTGGCGCCGGCTCGCGGGCAGGGCCAGGGCCAGGCCGGCCACCGCCGCCAGCAGCGTGCCCAGCGCCGACATGGCCAGCGTCTCGACGGCCGACCACGCCACCTTCGCCACGAAGGGCGGCGAGAAGTCCGGCGGGTAGAACTCGGCCACGAAGCGGCCCATGGAGCGCAGCGCGTCCATGGACACAAAGGCGCCCCACTGCAGGTCCAGCGACCAGAAGCTGCCCACCACCAGCGCCAGTGCCGCTGCGGTGTACCAGCAGGCCTTGCAGCGTGCGCTGAAGAGCGGCGGCGGCAGCCGCCAGGGCGGGTTGGCGGCGGTGGTGCCGTGGCGTCGTTGCATCGCGCGGCCCTCCGTCAGCCCAATTGCCGCCGCAGCGCGGCGCTGGTGCGGTCGGCCAGCGCCACCAGCGCCACGAACACCAGCAGCATGGTGGCGACCTCGCCGCCGTTGAACATCTTCATGGAGCTGTCCATCTGTTGCCCCAGCCCGCCCGCGCCCACGAAGCCCAGCACCACCGAGCTGCGGATGGCGCATTCCCAGCGGTAGACCGTGTAGGAGGCCAGCTCCGCCGCGTTCTGCGGCAGCAGGGCGTAGGTGAAGGCCTGCAGGCGTCCCGCGCCGTTGCGCAGCAGCGCTTGGGCGGGCGGCGCCTCGCCGCTGTCCAGGATCTCGGCGTAGACCTTGCCCAGCATGCCGCCGTAGGTCAGCGCGATGGCCAGCACGCCCGGCGTGGCCCCCAGCCCCGCGACGCGGACGAACACCAGCGCCCACACCAGCTCCGGCACGCTGCGCAGCACGATCAACATCCAGCGCACGCCCTGGCGCACCACGCGCGGCAGCGGCGCCATGCGCCCGGACAGCAGCGAGACGGACAGCGCCTCCGTCGCCAGCAGCGCGCCCGGAATGGCGATCACCAGGCCCAGCACGATGCCGGCCGTCGCCATGGCCACGGTGCGCCAGGTCTCGCGCGCCACCATCTCCAGGAACTCGGCCGAGTGCGCCGGCGGGACGAAGCTGCCGAGGAAATTGAGGATGGGCGCGCGGCTCTCCGGCGACCACAACTGCGCCGGCCGGAATTCGGTGAGCACCAGCAGCGGCCACAACAGCACCAGCGCCGTGGCGGTCCAGGAGACACGCTTGAGCCAGGCCGGATCGCGCCGCGGCACCCGCGGGGAAAGCGCCGCGCTCATCGGCAGTGCATGACGACCGGTGCCGGCCCGGGCGCCGGCGTGTCCAGTGCCGGCGCGGGGGCGTGCAGCTCGTCCTCGTGCTGCGCGTAGAGCTGGCGCAGCCGCTGCGGCGTCACCTGTGCCGAGGGCAGGTCGAAGAACACCGCGCCGTCGCGCAGGGCGATCACGCGGGTGAAACGTTCCAGCGCCACGTCCACCTGGTGCAGCGAGGCCAGCAGCGTGGCGCCGCGGGCGCGGGCTTCGTCCAGCAGCGTGCGAACGGCCTCGTCGGCGCGGCGCGGGTCCAGGGCCGAGAGGGGCTCGTCCACCAGCCACAGGCTGGCCGGCGCCAGCAGGGCGCGGGCCAGCCCCACGCGCTGGCGCTCGCCGCCGGAGAGGTGGTCCACGCGCTCGAACAGTTTTTCGGCCAGGTCGAAGCGCTCCAGCGCCTGGTGCGCGCCGGGGATGTCCACCGGGTAGAAGAGCGAGCGCAGGCTGGTCCAGAAGCTCATGGCCGGCAGCCGTGCCGCCAGCACCGCCGTGATCACGCGCTGGCGCGGCGGCAGCGGCGGCACCTGCGGCGCCAGCAGCAGCCGCCCGCGCAGGCGCTGCAGCGCGCGCACGGACAGCGTCCAGGGGTCGGTGCCATCCATCTCCACGCGGCCGCCGCTTGGGCGCAGCGCCGCCGCGGCCACCTGCAGCAGCGTGGTCTTGCCCGCGCCGGACGGGCCGATGAGCGCCACCTGCTCGCCGGGTGCGAGCGAAAGCGAAATACCGCGCAAGGCGGGCGCGGCACCGCGGCGCGCCGCGGGATGCGCGGCGTCCACCTGATGCAGGGTGAGATGCATGGAAATCCGGATAGACGAGAAACGGCCGCAAGAGGCGCGGCCGTAACGAGGCGCGACTGTACCGGCTGCCGTGCGGCCACGGCCTGCGCCGGGTCATGCCGGCAGGCGGGCATGCTACGGACGCGGCATGCCTTCAGTCCGCCACCGTCAATCAACTGCCATTGCTGCCGTCAAAAGCCAGGGCTTCCATGCGGGCGGCAACGGCGGGGGCAATTTTGAAGCCGTGGCCGGAAAATCCCGTAGCCCAGTAAAGGCCGGAAATCTTCTCGTCCGCCGCCATGACGGCCTCTCCATCGGGTGTGAAGGCGTCGAAGCGCCTCCAGCCTCCTGCGCCACGTATGGGGCCGCCCCATTGAAAGCGTTGCCCCGCCACATCGCGCACGGCCATTTGCTGCTGGGGTGAATGGGGAATGGGCGAGTCCGGATCGATATTCCAATCCGAAAGCGCCATGCCGGCGCGCAGCATGCCGGGGCTGTCCGAGCGCCCAAAAATGCCCAGTGCCGGGTCCAGAAAAGCCGGATGCTCTTGCGCAAACGAGGTGTCGGCCAACGCATCACACTGCACGGATCTGGAGAAAACATTGCCAGGCAGTGCCAGTCCGCCCGCTCCGGCAAGTTTTCGGCTCCAGGCCCCCACGCAGAGAATGACCCGGTGAGCGCGTAGCAGCCCCATGCTGGAATAAATGCCCACCACATGGCCGCCGTCCTGGGCCACGCCTCGAGCTTCCACCCCTTCCAGTGCCCACTGGCCCTTGGCGCGGGCCTTTGCAATCCAGAAGCGCGTGACTTCAGCTGGGTCTATATGGCCCGCAGTGGGCTCGAATACCGCGCCGGCCAGGTCGTTCCATCGGATATGGGGAAAACGCCGCGCACCCTCGTCGGCAGCCAGCCATTCCACGGGGACCAGGCCACGCATTTCCTGGACCCGCTCCCGCATCACCTTTTCTTGTGCGTGGGAGACAAAATGCAAGGCGCCGCTGCGCCGTACCGCCGGACCACCCTGGCGCTCCAGGTCCATGAATTTTGAAAATGAGGCGCAAGCCAGCGCCGTCAATTTCTCGCAGGCATGGTAGCAATTCAAAATGCCGCTGGACCAGCCCGTGGCACCCTGGGCAAACCGGGATTTCTCTATGAGCAAAACCCGCCGCCCCGACCTCGCCAGGCGGTGAAAAATCGCGGCACCGGCAATGCCGCCGCCGACGATGAGGGCATCGAATGGCGTTTGGAAAGGAGTTGGGGTGGAGGAGCCGGCTGGGCCCGCGAAATCTTCAGCCATGTCATTCAAACCCAGCCCGGGCTCCGCGCATGTTGCAAACCACGCGGTAATCCTTCAGGCGGCGGCCGCGCACAGGCACTCTATCGACCAAAATTAACAAGACGTAAGCGCCGAAGTGGACGCCGACGGCAAGTTTCCGGACAAATTCGCTTGCGGCTTGCGGCTTGCGGCTTGCGGCTTGCGGGCGGGTCCAGCGGCCGGGCTCGCCGGACCCGGCCCGGCGCCCGCCCAAGGGGCGGGCGGTGAGGGGGCTTACAGCAGCCCGGCGCTGCGGGCCGCGCCCTCGATGCTCTTGTAGTTCTCGGCCTTGGTCGGGATGAAGCGCGTGGCGCGCTGCAGCTCCAGCACCTGCGCGCCTTCCGGCGTGGACTTGTCCAGGGCCAGGAAGGCGGCGCTGAGCTTGTCTTTCTGCGCCGCGGGCATGTCGGCGTGCACCGTCCAGTTGTAGTCGTAGTAGGCGGGCGTCGTGTAGAAGACGCGCACGCGGGCCGTGTCCACCTTCTTGTCGGCCACGAACTTGTCCCACACCGAGATGTTGAGCGCGCCGGCCTGCACCTTGCCGGAGGCCACGGCCGCGATCGTCGCGTCGTGCGCGCCGCTGAAGGCCACGCGCTTCAAGTCGCGCTCGGGCTCGATGCCAGCGGCCAGCAGGAAGTGGCGCGGCATGAGGTGGCCGCTGGTGGAGCTTTGCGAGCCGAAGCTCAGGTCGCGGCCCTTGAGGTCGGCCAGGCTCTTGATGGCGGGGTCGGCGGTGATGAACACCGAGCGGAATTTCTCATCTTCCTCGCGCTGCACCAGCGGCACCACCTTGCCGCCGGAGCGCACGTTGGCCTGGACGAAGGTGAATCCGCCGAACCAGGCCAGGTCCACCTTCTTGTTGACCAGCGCCTCGACGGCGGCGGCGTAGTCGGTGACGGGCGTGTACTCCACCTTCATGCCCAGCTTGCCCTCCAGGTACTTCATCAGCGGCGCCGCCTTGCGGGCGAGCTCGGTGGGCGACTCGTCGGGGATGGCGGTGACGCGAAACACGGTGGCTTGCGCCTGCGCGGCGCCGGCCGCGGTGGCCAGCAGCGAGGCGGCGAGCAGGGTGCGGCGGGAGAGGGTGGCTTTCATGGGTGCCTGGGGCTGGGTTGCAAAGGAGCGGAATTACACCGCAGTTGCAAGTGGTGGCAGCTTCGCGGGCAGGGGCCTCCCTAGAGTGGGCCGGATGCACGAGCTCCAGCCGCAATTCATCCAAGTCCCGGCCGTCGCGCCGGCCCTCCATGCCGCCGAGCTGGCGGCCGGGCTGCTCAGCCGGCCCGCCCACGTCGCCCCCAAGCACCTGTACGACCCGCTGGGCTGCCGGCTGTTCGAGGCCATCACGGCCTTGCCCGAATACGCCGCCACGCGCACGGAAGCCGCCATCCTGGCCGCGCACGGGCAGGACATCGCCCGCGCCCTGGGCCGCGGCCTGACGCTGGTGGACCTGGGCGCGGGCAACTGCGCCAAGGCTGCGTCGCTGTTCAGCCTGCTGCAGCCCAGCCACTACGTGGCGGTGGACATCGCCGCGGAGTTCATCGCCGAGGCGCTGCAGGCGCTGCAACTGCGCCACCCGCGCCTGCCCATGACGGGCGTGGCGCTGGACTTCTCCGGTCACTTCGTCCTGCCGCCCGGGCTGCCGGGCGGGCCGCGGCTGATGTTCTACCCCGGCTCCAGCATCGGCA
Source organism: Azohydromonas lata (assembly GCF_034427735.1). Taxonomy (NCBI): domain Bacteria; kingdom Pseudomonadati; phylum Pseudomonadota; class Betaproteobacteria; order Burkholderiales; family Sphaerotilaceae; genus Azohydromonas; species Azohydromonas lata. The sequence goes on along the minus strand of NZ_JAXOJX010000082.1, from coordinate 656 downwards.
ATTTCGAGCCGGCGCACGCGCGGCGCTTCCTGCAGCAGGCACGCGAGCAGTCGCTGGACGGCGCGCTGCTCATTGGGGTGGACCTCGTGAAACCGCTGTCGCAGCTGCTGCCGGCCTATGACGACGCGCTGGGCGTGACGGCCGCCTTCAACCGCAACCTGCTGCTGCACGTGAACCGGCAGTTGGGCTGCGACTTCAACCCGGCCGACTGGGCCCACGTGGCCTGCTTCGACGCCGAGGCCTCGCGCATAGAGATGCACCTGCGCGCCCTGCGCGGCGTGCGCGTGCGCTGGGCGGACGCGCAGCGCGACTTCGCCGAGGGCGAGCACATCCACACCGAGAACTCCTACAAGTACCGCATCGAGCAGTTCGACGCCCTGCTGCACGAGGCGGGCTGGTCCGACACGCGCTGCTGGACGGATGCTCAGCAGGGGTTCGCGGTGTTTGCGGCGGCGGTTTGAAACGGGCCCCGCGCCGGCCCAAGCCGAATTTCAACGCCGCCGGATCACCCGGCCCGAAGCCAGCGGCCCTGCCGGCTGGCCCAGGTGCCAGGGCAGCGCAGGCCCATGACCCGGATGCGCTCCGGCCCGCACGGGCCAGCCCGCCGCCCCCCGCGGCTCGCCCCGTGCTGGCGCGGCAGCTGTCTCTTATACACA
>NZ_JAXOJX010000081.1:0-28118 GCF_034427735.1 Azohydromonas lata | reverse complement strand
GCGGCGCTGGCCGGCAGCAGCGGCGCTGCTGCCGCGGGCACGGCGGCAGCCACCAGCGCCAGCAGGACCGGCAGCCCGCGCGAAAGGCCAGGGCCGGTGCGGGGCGCCGGTGGAGAAAGCGCGGGGGCGCGGCGGAGGGGGGGCGGACGGGTCATGGGCGTCACTCCTGGAGCTGGGGAGGCGGCGGCGCTCGCCGTGGGCCGCCCCGCGGCGGGTCGCGGCAGGCGTTGGGCGCGGCTCTCCTCCTTGGGCAGACGGGCATGGGGTGTTTCGCTTGGGCGCTGGCGTGTTGGCCTGGAGATACGCAGCGCACCGGGCTGCCGGATGCAAGCGCTCTCCTTGCCCGAGCGGGTCGTGTGGGATAGTGGCGGTCGTGCTCCAGGAAGTCTTGCCTGCGTGACAACGCACGTCCCGTCCCCGTTGCCTGCTGGGCCTAACCGCGGCCCCCACCGGGCTGCGCGTTGCGCCCTGGGGCGGTGCTGGCGGCTTCGCGCTCCGGCGCCGACACGCTTTCAAACACACTGGGGCCGGTTCACCCTTGTCCGGGGGCTTGCCGGACCCAACTGGACTCGCCCAAGACGAGTTCCACGCTCCCGCCCACGTTCACATCCACTTTTTGGAACGCATCACCGCGCCTGACATGCTTGACCAACACGATGTCCCGTCCGCTTCCCCGACCGATGGGGCGCAGCCTGGAGAGGCGCCGCCGCAGGGCCGCCGCATCCTGATCGTGGACGACAACGCCGACAGCGCCGACAGCCTGGCCATGCTGCTGCAGTTGGGCGGCCACGAGGCGCACACCGCCTACGACGGCCCGCAGGGCCTGGAGGCCGCGGCGCGGCTGCAGCCCGACGTGATGCTGCTGGACCTGGGCCTGCCCGGCATGGACGGCTGCGAGGTCTGCCGCCGCGTGCGCCAGCAGCCCTGGGCGCGCCGCGCGCTGCTGGTGGCCGTCACCGGCTGGGGCCAGGCCGCCGACCGCCAGCGCTCGCAGGAGGCCGGTTTCGATGCCCACCTCGTCAAGCCGGTGGAGCTGCAGGCGCTGGAAAAGATCATCGCGGGGCTGGCGGGCAGGGGGTGAGCGAGCGCCAGGGCCGGGTTTTTGCATTGGGCGCATCCCGCGAGCCAGTGCGCTCCGCGCTCTACGTCGTCATGCCCGCGAAAGCGGGCATCCACGCCGGCCGGGGTGCTGGCGTGCCGACGCCTGCCTTGGGCGATGCCGTTCGAAAGACATGTTTTGGTGTTCGTGGATGCCCGCTTTCGCGGGCATGACGGATCTGGGTGCGTGGCGCTTTGACCGCCAGGCTGGCCAAGGCGCCGCCCCCTCATTTCGCCGCAAAGCAATAGAACAGCCCCGCCCCCCCGGTGCCCTTGAGCGCGTCCTGGCTGCAGCCCCGCGTGGGGTGCGAGGTGTTCCAGGACTTGGCGGCGGCGCTGTCGTCCAGCCCCGTGCGGTCGCTGTGGCCCACCATGGCCGCGCCCTCGCCGCTGTGCGTCCAGTTGCGGCAGCTCATGTCGTTGGCGCCGGCCGGGTAGGCCGTGCCGTCGGACTGCGTGCCCGTGAGCACGTCGTGCATGTTGGGCGTGTCGCCGCGGCCGTTGACCACCTCGCCCTTCTCGGTGAGCGCGGTCTGCTTGGTCAGGCGGTTGTCCTGGTGCAGTTGCGCCACGCTGTCGGCGATCACCACGCCCTTGGCGTTGCGCCAAGGGCCCGCCCCGATGCGGTCGCGGGCGTTGACGGCGGGTGTGCCGTCGCTGGCGCTGGTGCTGAGGTAGGCACGCCAGGTGCGCCCGCCCGCGCCCACGTCCTCGGCCAGCGCCTGGCAGTGCTTGTCTGCGCCGGCCAGGCCGCCCAGGTCCGCGCCGCGGCCCAGCCCCGTGCTGGTGACGAAAAAGCCCAACTGCGAGCCGGCGGCGGCGCCGCCGCCGCCGCCTTGGGGACTTTGGGGGCTTTGGGCACAGGCGGACAGCAGCGCGGTGGACAGCAGCAGGGCGGGGGCAAGGACTCGCATCGTTCGTCTCCTGGTCGGTGTGGGTTGGGCGGCAACGGCGGGGTGGCGTGCTGCACGCGGCGTGCTCCGTGGGAGCACCGGCTTGCGGCATGCTCGCACCGTGTACGCATGAAGCCCCGCCGCGCTTCGCGGCGCCATCGCGCCACCGCCGACTTGAGCAAGAACATGACCTCACCCAGCTTCGCCCGCTTGCCTGAGCCGCCGTACTACGCGGTGATCTTTTCCTCGCTGCGCACCGGCGGCGACCACGGCTACGAGGCCATGGCGCAGCGCATGGTGGAGCTGGGCGCTGCGCAGCCGGGTTTCCTGGGCATTGAAAGCGCGCGCGGCGACGACGGCCTGGGCATCACCGTCTCCTACTGGCGCGACCTGGAGTCCATCGCCGCCTGGCGCCGCCACGCCGAGCACGAGGTGGCGCGCGAGAGCGGCCGCAGCGACTGGTACGCCGCCTACGAGCTGCGCGTGGCCCGCGTGGAGCGCGCCTACGGCTGGACGGCCACGCCGCCCAAGGGCTGACGCGGCCCAACCGTCCGCGACGTGCCCCGCGCCCAACGCGCTGCCACCGCCGCCCTGGCCGCCGCCGAGGCCTGGTTCGCCGAACGGGGCTGGAAGCCTTTTGCCTTCCAGCGCGAGGTCTGGCGCGCCATGGCCGCAGGCAAAAGCGGCCTGCTCAACGCGACCACGGGCGCCGGCAAGACCTACGCCGTCTGGTTCGGGGCGCTGCAGCGGCGCACGGCCGCGCGCGGGCTGCAGGTGTTGTGGATCACGCCCATGCGCGCCCTGGCCAGCGACACGGCACGGGCGCTGGCACAGGTGCTGCCCGCCCTGGCGCCGGACTTCGCCCTGGGGCAGCGCACGGGCGACACCTCCAGCGCCGAGCGCGCCCGCCAGGACCGCCAGCGCCCCCAGGCGCTGGTGACCACGCCGGAATCCCTGAGCCTGCTGCTCACGCGCGCCGACGTGCACGCGGAGTTGGGCAGCGTGCACACCGTGGTGGTGGACGAATGGCACGAGCTCATAGGGAGCAAGCGCGGCGTGCAGGTGCAACTGGCGCTGGCGCGGCTGCGGCGCTGGCAGCCCGCGCTGGCCACCTGGGGCCTGAGCGCCACGCTGGGCAACCTGGACGAGGCCATGGACACCCTGGTGGGCGCCGGTGGCGGACGCCTGGTGCACGGCCGCGTGCCCAAGCGCTTGGTGCTGGACACGCTGCTGCCCGCCGGTGCCGCCCGCTACACCTGGCCCGGGCAGTTGGGCGCGCGCATGGTGGAGCCGGTGGTGCGCGAGATCGAGTCGGCCGCCACCTCGCTGGTCTTCACCAACGTGCGCTCGCAGGCCGAGGCCTGGTACCAGCGGCTGCTGGACGCGCGGCCGGACTGGGCCGGCCTCATCGCGCTGCACCACGGCTCGCTGGACCGCTCGCTGCGCGAGTGGGTGGAGCAGGGCCTCAAGGAAGGCAAGCTCAAGGCCGTGGTGGCCACCTCCTCGCTGGACCTGGGCGTGGACTTCTTGCCTGTGGAGCGCGTGCTGCAGATAGGCAGCCCCAAAGGGGTGGCGCGGCTGCTGCAGCGCGCGGGCCGTTCCGGCCACGCGCCGGGGCGCGCCAGCCGGGCCACGCTGGTGCCCACGCAGCTCTTTGAGCTGCTGGAGGCCGCCGCCCTGCGCCGCGCCGCGCTGGCCGGCGACATCGAGTCGCGCCGCAGCCCGGATCAACCCATGGACGTGCTGGTGCAGCACCTGGTGACGGTGGCGCTGGGCGGCGGTTTCGACGCCGAACCGCAAGCCGACGGCACTTGGGCTGCGCCTGCGATGTACGAGGAGGTGCGCAGCGCCCCGGCTTATCGGGCGCTCACGCGCGAGGCATTCGATTGGGCGCTGGCCTTCGCCGGGCAGGGCGGGGCGAGCCTGACCGCCTACCCGCAATACCACCGGCTGCAAGTCGTGGACGGGAGATTCCGCGTGACGGACCGCGGCATTGCGCACCGGCACCGGCTGCAGGTGGGCACCATCGTTTCCGAAACCACCATGCGGCTGCAGATGGTGGGCGGCGCCTCGCTGGGCACGGTGGACGAGAGTTTCATTTCCCGTTTGGCGCCGGGTGACTGTTTCTGGTTTGGCGGGCGTTTGCTGGAATTCGTGCGCGTGCGGGATTTGACGGCCTACGTCACCCGCGCCACCAAGAAATCCGGCCGCATGCCAGTTTGGTCCGGCACGCGCATGGCCTTGTCCGACGAATTGGCCGGCGCCCTGCGCGAATTGATGCACGAGGCGGGGCAGGGTATTTACAAGGAGCCGGAGCTGCGCGCCGCGCGGCCCATGCTGGAATTGCAGGCAACGGTTTCCCGCTTGCCGGGTGCGGGCGAATTGCTGGTGGAGCGCCACAAATCGCGCGAAGGTTTTCACTTGTGGCTGTACCCCTTCGCGGGCGGGCCCGTGCATTTGGGGCTGGCGGGGCTGCTGGCCTGGCGGCTGGCGCAGCTTCAAGCCAACACCTTTTCGCTGGCGGTGAACGACCACGGGCTGGAATTGCTCAGCGCGCTGCCGGTGGACATTGCGCCGCTGCTGGACGGATCGGCATTCGCCTGCGACCGCCTGGAGGCGGATTTATTGGCCAGCCTGGACGCGCGGCAACTGGCGCAGCGGCGCTTCCGGGAAATTGCCCGCGTGGCGGGGCTGGTGTTTGGCGGCTATCCCGGCGCGGCCAAGAGCGCGCGTCAACTGCAGGCCTCCAGCGGGCTATTTTTCGACGTGTTCAGGCAATACGACCCGGACAATCTCCTGCTCGCCCAAGCGAAAAACGAAGCGCTGGCGCAGGAACTGGAAATCAATCGCCTGCGCCGGACGCTGCAGCGCTTGTCCACGCAGCGCGTGGTGCTGGTGGATTTACAGGAGCCCAGCCCCTTTGCCGTGCCTCTGATGGTGGAGCGCTGGCGCGAACAACTCAGCACGGAAAAGCTGGGGGAGCGGCTGGCGCGGATCGTGGGGGAGGTTTGAGAATGCCTTGTTTGTCAATTTAAATGCATTTGCATCCCATAAGAGGAGCCGTCGCGATAGCTGCTTCGTCATTCCCGCGAAGGCGGGAATCCAGGTGGCCCCCACGCCAGCTGTAAGCGGGTGAGCTCGCGGAAGAACGAATTCCGTATTTCCAAAAATATCCCTGCGCACTGGTGTGGGGCCGCCTGGGTCCCCGCCTGCGCGGAGATGATGAAATCTTGAGCGTGGCCGATCAGCTTACGGCTGGCAGGGTCGGTTGCTTTTCATCGAAAGGCAGCAGGCTGATAATGAATTTTCGAGCCTCTTGAGCTTTCTTTGAAAATGCAGAGGGGTGATGAATCCGGAGGCAGCGAATCTTGTCGTGAAGCGTAAATTCCCAAAGGTGATGCTTGGTAATTTTGTGTTGGGAGTAATAGTCTTTGCTGTTTCGGCAAACTTGCCCATCGCCCTTGATTGGGAAGAATCCCCTTCGGTGTGAGGCGGAGCTGATTCCGTTTGCGAAAATTATAATATCTGGTTTGAAAAAATTTATTTGAACCTTCAACAGCTGCTCAGAATACTTCTTGATGGTGTCGAAGTAAGGCGAGCCTATGGGACTGCCGCCTTTCCAATCAAAGCAAAACAGATTTGTATAAATCAATCCATCAGTGCCACACTGTTTGGCTGCTGAACGCAGGAAATTAAAGAAAGTAAATCCTCTGGATTTTTCTTTGTTGAGTCCGGATTCAAATATGTATTGATGCCGATTCATTGCCTTTTCAATGTATGCGGGCAGATCAGTGAACCGCTCGTCCTTGTTCAATACCTTCCAGCCAGCTGTCTCTGCTCCAACCACCATGACCCTGTGCCGTGCTTGCTGAATGTTCGGTGGAACCGATGGCAAGAAGAGCCCGGAAAGCTTTGCATGATTGCCTGCGTCTGGCCGGAATTTGTCCAGCAGTGCCGTATCCAGGCTGCCCAGGATGTCGAGATATTGGGCTGCCAGTTGTTGTTTTTCCATGGTGGATTAGGCCTCTTCCGTAGTGGCTAAAGAATCACGGGTTACTGCTGTGTCTTGAGGGGCATGGTTCGAAATCAGTGGCGCCTCATACCCCACCAAGGCCACATGCCCCCCGCTGTCGTTGTCCACCGTGCGCACGACGTCTTCGCAGCGGCCCAGAAACTCGGTGAAATTCTGGAAGCCCAGCAAAACCTCGTCGAACACGGGCAGCAGCCGCTTGAGGCTGTGTTTGAGCGTGGCCTTGGGCACGTAATTCACGCCGCGGCGCTCCACCAGTTGGCGCAGGGCGCGGTGCAGGGCGTCGCGCGCTTCCTCGAAACTCAGGCTGCCGCCTTCCACCTGGGGCGCGGGCAAAATCAGCACCAGCGGCGGCGGCTCGGCGGCAGCCGTCTGAACAGGGATCGGCGGCTCCATGGTCCGGGTTGGGGTCAGGTGCTGGTAAAACTTGAAATCGTTGCAGGACGATATCCAGAAGCGGTTGCTCAAACCCTCCACGCCTATGCCGGCCACGAACCGGCCGGTTTGCTTGATGCGCTGCGACAGGGCAATGAAATCGCTGTCCGATGAAACCACCACCACGTGGCTGATGTGAGTATGGGTATAAACGTCCGACAGCGCGTCCACCGTCAACCGGATGTCCGCGCTGTTCTTCATGCCCTGGCCGCGCGGGAAAATCTGAATCAGATCTATGCCGGCCTGGTTCAAATCTTCACGGTATTTTGAAAACCACTGCCAGTTGCCGTAGGCCCGATTGATGATGATGTCGCCGAAAGACGATGCATAATCGAGAATGGGCTTGATGTTGATCAGTGGCGGCTGAATGAAGAATCTGTTTTCTCGGTAGGCATTTTCGCCATAGGCCAGGTTGGCCAGAATGGCGTGCAGATTTTCGAAATCCCAGTAGATTGCCACTTTGGGGGCATCGTCTTGGCGTGTCATGATTTTTCTTGAATTTATGCGAAGAACCGTGCCAATGATATTTTCGGCACATGGCAGCATGCAGTTTAGCCCAAGCATGAAAAATTCACGGAAGAAAAATCAAAGCCGACATCGCTCCAGGGCCGGCGTGGCGGCCACGGCGGGCGGGGCAGGGGCCGCCTCAGTGCCGGGGGAGCAGTACCTGTTCCACCTGGGTATTGACCTGGCTCAATATGTCTCCAACCACGTCGGCGCAGACCGACGCGGTGTTGTAGGCCACTGAAAACCAAATGAACAAACCCAGCAGCAAGTGCTTCATGACCGTCGGCCCTGCAGTGGGCCAGTAATTGGCAAATAAAACGGCGCCAGAGGCGCCGTTTGACTTAGGGTTGGACTGTCCTGCTTGGAATGGCATCCGTGAAGCGCCAGGGCGGAAAGCCCTGAGAATTGTCGAAAATACCGGCGCCTGGAGGGAGTTGCCGTTACGACATGCGCGGATGCCGGCCCCGAGCGGGCGCGGTCTACCGTGATGAAAATACCGATCGAACTGCAGAAGGCTGATAAGGCCTTAATTCATTGGGGAAGGGGATTTCACGATCGGCAAATCCTTGGGAGCTGTATCGCCTGACATCGTCTGGGAGCCTCCTTTCTTTTGGTGGACCTGTCACGTCAGCGGCCTGGAGAGGAGTTTGGCGCTGCCGTGCATGTATTTAAGCGTTATCTCGGCCAGGGCTGTAATGGGGTTGAATCGTGATTCCGGCAGCGGTGTGCACTTGTTGGCACAAGACAGGTCTTTGCAACCCGCAGGGACGGCAAGCTTGTTACGGATCAAGCCTGCCAAGCCATCATGACGTGCACGTCCATGCGCCTGCGCGGCGGCCCGCGCGCACGTACGTGGTACGAACACCAGCCACGCAAACGCCGCCTGCGTGCCGGCTCCGGGACCGGCCGCGCGCCGCATCACCGCAACCCTTCGCCATGCCTTCATCGGATTTGCCCCGGCCGGTTCCGCTGGCATCGCTGGTCTTGGCGCTGGGCCTGGCGCTGAGCGCCGGCACGGCCTGGTACGTCTGCGACAACGCCGGGCTGGCGGGCCGCCACGGTGGCGTGCCGCTGCTGGCGCCTTGGCTGGTGCTCCTGGGCGGCGCTCTGGCCAGCCTGCTGCTGTTTCGGCTGCTGCGGCGCGAGTCGCTCCGGCACCAGCGACTGGTCTCGCGCGTGAACGCGAGCCGGGCCGAGCTGGCCGCGGCCAACGCCGCGCTGCAGGCCAGCGAGCAGCGGCTGGAGCTGGCCCTGGCCGGCGCCGACCTGGGGCTGTGGGACTGGAACGTGGCCACCGGCACCCTGGCCTGGAACGCCCACTGGCTGGCCATGCGCGGCTGTGCCGGCGCCAGCCCGCTGCCCAGCGTGGCCACCTGGAAAGGCCTCATCCACCCCGAGGACCGCGCCGCCATGCAGGCCGCGCTGGACGCCCATCTGCAAAACCGCGCGCCCGCCTACGTGGCCGAGTACCGCGTGGGCACGGGTGCGGGCCCCTGGCGCTGGGTGCTGGACTGCGGCCGCGTCGTCGAGCGCGACCCGCAGGGCCGCGCGCTGCGCATGGCCGGCACCAACCTCGACATCAGCGAGCGCAAGCACGCCGAGGAGGACCGCGCCGCCCGCGAGGCCGCCGAGCGCGCCAGCCGCGCCAAGAGCGAGTTCCTTGCCCGCACCAGCCACGAGCTGCGCACGCCGCTCAACGCCATCCTGGGCTTCGCGCAAATGATGCAACTGGACCTGCAGGCCCCGCTGCCGCCGGTGCAGGCGCAGCGGCTGCGCCAGATCCAGGGTGCGGGCGAGCACCTGCTGACCATGATCAACGAGATGCTGGACCTCAACGGCATCGAGGCCGGCACGGTGCGGCTGTCGCTGGAGCCCGTGGCGCTGCAGCCGCTGGCCGCGGAGGTGCTGCAGGGGCTGGAGCCGCTGGCGCGCGCCGCCGACGTCGCGCTGCGCGTGCACCTGACCCGGGACACCTCGGCGGTGCAGGCCGACGCCACGCGGCTGCGCGAGGTGCTCATCAACTTGCTGAGCAACGCCGTCAAGTACAACCGCCGCGGCGGCTGGGTGCGGCTCACGATCCGCCCGGCCGGCGCCGCGCGCGTGGCCATCGCCGTGGAGGACACGGGCATTGGCCTGAGCGAGGCGCAGATCGGCCAGCTCTTCCAACCCTTCAACCGCTTGGGAGCCGAGCGCATGGGCATAGAGGGCACGGGTCTGGGCCTGGTCATCGCCCAGCGACTGGCGCAGCTCATGCACGGCAGCCTGCACGCCGCGCGGCGCGAGGGCGGCGGCAGCGTCTTCACGCTGGAGCTGCCGGTGGCCACGCCCACGCCGGCACCGCCGCCGCTGTCGCTGGCCGCGCCTGCGGCCGTACCGTCGTTCGCACCTGCGCCTGCGCCTGCGCCTGCGCCTGCACCTGCACCTGCACCTGCACCTGCACCTGCACCTGCACCTGCACCTGCAGTTCCGCCGCAGCCCAAGACGGCCGTGGAGCCGACCGTGCCCCCGCCGCGGGAGCGCGACAAGCCGCTGGTGCTCTACATCGAGGACGAGCCCGTCAACGCGCTGCTGGTGCAGCACATCATGGGGCTGCGGCCGGACTGCGTGCTGCGGGTGGCGCCGGACGGGACTTCCGGCCTGGCGGCGGTGCGCGCCGAGCAGCCTGCGCTGGTGCTCATCGACCTGAACCTGCCGGACATGAGCGGCCACGAGGTGCTGGCCCAACTGCGCGCCGACCCGGCCACGCGCTCGCTGCGCTGCGTGGCGCTGACGGCCGACGCCATGCCCGCCAACGTCGAGCGCGCCCGCGCCAGCGGCTTCGACGACTTCTGGAGCAAGCCCATAGAGGTGCAAACCTTCCTGCGCGGGCTGGACAGGCAATTGGCCCTCGCTCGGGGCGAGACCAGCGAGGTGGCGCGGTGAATCGGGATAGGCGCCGTGCGCCCCGGTTTGCGGAATATCGCCGTTGAAACGGTGCTCAGCGAATATTCAAGAAATCTTTGAATTAAAAACAAAACCTGCGCACCAGGCGCAGGCTTCAGTATTTAAAAAATATCAAGAAAAACAATCATTATTCAATCCCGGTCACTGCCCCCCGCGCGTCACCGCCAGGCGCATTTCGATCTGCGCGCGCGTGAGCGGCCCGGCGATGCCGTCCACGTCCAGCCCGGCCACGGCCTGGAACTCCCGGACCGCGCGCCACGTGGCCGGCCCGTAGCGGCCGTCCACCTCCAGGCGCGGGTCGGCGCCCAGGTCGTTGAGGGCGGTTTGAAGCTGGCGCACCTGCTCGTCGGCATCGGCCGCGGCCCAAGCCTCGGACGGGGCCGCCGGGTCCTTGAACAGCGGCCAGAGCTTGTCGAACCAGAGCTGGCGGTCCTCGAATCCGTTGAAGCCGCCATTGATGCGCCGCGTGATGCCGCGCAGGTCGTTGCGGTCGGCCAGCGCGTTGAGCCCGCCCTCGCTCCACTCCTGCAGCGCGGGCTTCAAGGCGTGCTCAGGCGCCGTCACCAGATCCGGGTGGCTCTCGAAATCCACCCCGCAGGCATTGCCCAGGCGGCGGTGATGGAGCCGGCCGGTCGTCTGCAGCACGCCGTTGCCGCGAAACTTGAAGCCGTCGCCCGGCTGCAGGTTGCCCAGCTCGCGCGACTTGCGCGCATTGCCCAGCCCGTAGACGCGCTCGGCAATCTCCTCGGGGTGGCCGGCCAGGCGCTGCGCCTCGTCGCGCGTAAGGGCCGCCGAGTGGCGGTTGACGCCAAAAATCTCGAACAGCCGCGACGCCAAGCCGTAATTCATGTTCTCCCGCAGCACCGTGAAGCCGCCCGTCTCGTGCAGCGCCTGGGCCAGGAAATGCGCCATGCGCAAGCCGGTGCTGATGCCGTGCCGCTCGAACAGCGCGGCCCCGTCGCGCAAGGCCAGCAAATAGTTCTGTGCGGCACGCGGAGCGACGCGCTTGACGGCGTCCAAAGCATTGAGGGCCATGGCCGAACCTCCTGGGTCCACAAAGATCAAATGCCCTGGTGAATTTGGCAAAACCAATGCGGGCACAAAAGCCTAGCAACCGCCCCGCGCTCAAACAATCGGGCTTTCCAGTTCTCGCGGCTGACCAAAGTCACTTGGTTTTCGGCTGCCTATATTCGCGGCGGCGGGTTTTGCTTTCCCGTCATGGATTAAGGCCGGTGTCCACAATGGCGCCATGAAAAGAAGATTGGATCGTGGCGCTTCAAACCGGTGCGGCCGGCGGCAAGGGCAGGGGCCGTGTGCGAGCCGCGGCTCGTTGTGCACCCCGGCGCGGACGCGCCGCACCCGCGCGACGGCCGTCGCCGCCGGGGGGGCTGCGATGCACACCGAAAAAGCGTTGCTTTTGCGCGCCGTCAACCGCAAACCCGCATGGCCCCATACGGGGGAGTCAGGCATGCTTCTCGCTCGGGTCTGTATCCCGGACGCGCGCCGCATGGGGATGGAGGGCGGCGGCGGACGGTGGTCCCGGAAGAAGCCTTCATGACAGAGCTGTTGAACCTGCTGGCCGCCATTGCCTTGCTGGTGTGGGGCACTTTCATCGTCCGCACGGGCGTGCTGCGGATGTTCGGCGAGGACCTGCGCCACGTACTGGCGCGCAGCATGGGCTCGCGCCCTTCGGCGTTGGCCGCCGGGCTGGGCGTGACCATGTTGCTGCAGTCCAGCACCGCCACCTGCATGCTCATGGCCTCCTTCGTGGGCCGGCAGCTCGTCCCGACCTCCGCGGCACTGGCCGTCATGCTGGGCGCCGACATGGGCTCCAGCCTCATGGCGGTGGTTTTCTCCTTCGACCTGTCCTGGCTGTCGCCGCTGCTGATCTTCGTCGGCGTGGTGATGTTCATCTCGCGCGAGAAGAGCGCCGTGGGCAAGTTCGGCCGCGTGCTCATCGGCCTTGGGCTGATCACGCTGGCGCTGCACCTCATCATGCAAAGCACGCACCCGCTGGTGGCCTCGCCCGTGGTGCGCACGCTGCTGACCTCGCTGCCCAAGGAGGTGGTGCCGCAACTGATCGTGGGCGCGCTGCTGGCGGTGATGTCGTATTCCAGCCTGGCCATCGTCCTGCTCACCGCCACGCTGGCCGAGCAGGGCTTGCTGACACCCACCGTGGCGCTGGGCCTGGTGTTGGGCGCCAACCTGGGCAGCGGCGTGCTGGGCGTGCTCACCACGCTGCGCGGCTCGGTGGCCACGCGGCGGTTGCCCGTGGGCAACCTGCTGTGCAAGAGCGCGGGCTGCCTGGTGGCCATGCCGCTGCTGCCGCTGTTCCACGATTTGCTGCAGGACGCCGCGCCCACGGTGGCGCGCGAGGTGGTGCTCTTCCATCTGGGCTTCAACATGGCGCTGGCGGTGCTGCTGGTGGGCGCCACCACGCTGCTGGCCTCGTGGCTGGAGCGCTGGCTGGTGGAACCCCCCGCGCCGCTGGCCCCGGCCCGCCCGCAGCATCTGGACCCGATGGCGCTGGAAACGCCCTCGCTGGCCATTTCCTGCGCCGCGCGCGAGGCGCTGCACCAGGCCGACGTCGTGGAAACCATGCTGCGCGGCATAGAACCCGTGCTGCGCCACGACGACCTGGAGCTGTCGCAGCAACTGCGCAAGATGGACGACACGGTGGACGCCCTGTACTCGGCCATCAAGTTCTACCTGACGCAGATATCGCAGGAGGCGCTCTCGGAGCGCGAGGGCCGGCGCTGGACCGACATCGTCTCCTTCACCATCAACATGGAGCAGATAGGCGACATCATCGAGCGCGTGCTCCAAGACATCGAGGACAAGAAGATCCGCAAGAAGCGCCGCTTCTCCGACGCCGGCATGGCCGAGATCGTGCACCTGCACCAGCGGCTGCTGCAGAACCTGCGTTTGGGCATGAGCGTGTTCCTGGACGGCAACGTGCACGACGCGCAAAAGCTGCTGGAAGAAAAGGCGCGCTTTCGCGCCCTGGAGCACGAGTACGCGGCCAGCCACATCGTCCGGCTGCAGACCAACACGCCCTACAGCGTGGAGACGAGCAGCCTGCACCTGGACCTGATCAGCGACTTGAAGCGCATCAACTCGCACATCTGCTCCATCGCCTACCCCATCCTGGAGTCCGCTGGCGCCCTGGCCAACACGCGGCTGCGCACCGGCGCCCCCGTGGCCTCGGCCTCGGCCATGCCCAAGGTGCAGGACGCGCAGCGGCAGGGATAGGCCCGCGGCGGGCGGAAACGGGCAAGGGCGCGGGGCGGCCCGCGCCGTCAAGGCCTCAGCGTGGGGCGCGACGCACCAGCGTGCTCTTGCCGAACAGGCTCTGCACCATGTCCACCGCAACCTCGGCCGTGCGGTTGCGCACGTCCAGCGCGGGGTTGAGCTCCATGATGTCCAGCGAGGCCATGCGCCCCGTGTCGGCAATCATCTCCATGCAGAGCTGCGCCTCGCGGTAGGTCGGCCCGCCCATGACCGTGGTGCCCACGCCGGGCGCGAAGGACGGGTCGAGAAAGTCCACGTCGAAGCTCACGTGCAGGTGCGTGTTGGCGTCCAGCGTGGCCAGCGCCAGCTCCATGGTGTGGCGCATGCCCATCTCGTCGATGTAGCGCATGTCGAACACCTCCAGCCCCGCGTCGTGCAGCAACTGCTTCTCGCCCGCGTCCACGCTGCGTATGCCGATCTGCTTGACCCACTTGGGGCTCACCGAGGGCACGTGGCCGCCGATTTCCACCAGCGGCTGCGGGCCAAAGCCGCACAGGCACGCCACCGGCATGCCGTGGATGTTGCCGCTGGGCGTGATCTGGTCGGTGTTGAAGTCGGCATGCGCGTCCAGCCACAGCACGCGCAGCTTCTTGCCCGCCTCGCGGCAGTGCCGCGCCACGGCGCTGACCGAGCCCAGACCAAGGCAGTGGTCGCCGCCGAGCAGGATGGGAAAGCGCCCGCCGCAGAGCTCGGCGTACACAGCCTCGTGCACCGCGCGGTTCCAGGCCAGCACCTCGTCGAAGTGGCGGTAGCCCTCCACCGGCGGCAGCCAGGGGTTGGCCGGGCCGGTGAGGTTGCCGCGGTCTTCCACCTGCAGGCCCATCTCGCCCAAGAGCGGCCCAATGCGCGCCACGCGCAGTGCCTCCGGGCCCATGGAGGCGCCGCGGGCGCTGGCGCCCACGTCGGTGGGCGCGCCTATGAGGCTGACGTTGCGGATCATGTGCGGCTCCTCTGCTTCTGTGCTGTTGCAGCGGTGGGGCCCGGTAGCGGCTGCCGCCACGAATGGGGCAGCCGCCGTGCCGGGGGCGGGGGCTCAGATGTCGTCGGCGAATTCGCCCGTCTGCGTCACCGGCGCGTCGAAGCCGTAGATCTCGGTGAGCCGCTCCCAGGCCTCCTCGGCCGTCTCGACGAAGTGGAAGAGGTTGACGTCGTTGGCGCTGATCATCCCCGTCTCCACCAGCCAGTCGAAGTTGATCAGCTTGGTCCAGAACTCGCGGCCGAACAGCAGCACGGGGCGCGCGCGGCACTTGCCGGTCTGGATCAGCGTGAGCACCTCGAACAGCTCGTCCAGCGTGCCGAAGCCGCCGGGGAAGCACACCAGCGCGATGCTGCGCATGAGGAAGTGCATCTTGCGCAGCGCGAAGTAGTGGAACTGGAAGCACAGCTCCGGCGTGATGTACGGGTTGGGCGCCTGCTCGTGCGGCAGCACGATGTTCAGGCCGATGCTCTTGCCGTCCACCTCGTAGGCGCCGCGGTTGCCAGCCTCCATCACGCCGGGGCCGCCGCCGGTGACGACATAGATGGGCGTGGCGTGCGTGCGCGACTGCGTGGTCACCAGCGCGCCGAAGCGCCGGGCCTCGTCGTAGAAGCGGCTCATGAGCACGCCCATCTCGGCGCGGCGCAGCGCCTGCGGCTCGCCCAGCTCGCGCGCGGCCTCCAGGCGCAGCAGCGCCTCTTCAGGCGGCAGCACGCGGGCGCTGCCGAAGATCACGATGGTCGAATCGATGCCCTGCTCGCGCTGCACCAGCTCGGGCTTGAGCAACTCCAGCTGCATGCGCACGGGCCGCAGCTCCTCGCGCAGCAAAAAGGCGGTGTCGGTGAAGGCCAGGTGGTAAGCGCTCTCGGGGCCGGCATAGCGGGAGGCTTCCAGTTGCGACAGCGCTTCTTCCTCGGCCGTGGGGAAGTTGCGGGCGGTCAGTTCGGGACGCTTTTCCATGTAGAGGCGGGTCGTGAGGAAAGGGTGTTTGGGGTCGTTCAGCGGCCGGCGGCGCGCGCGGCGGCGCACACGGGGCAGTGGTCGGCGCGGGCGATGCGGATCTCGGTCCACTCCATGCTGCGCGCATCCAGCATCTGCAGCCGCCCGGCCAGCGAGCTGCCCACGCCGGCCAGCAGCTTCAGCGCCTCGGCTGCCTGCACGCTGCCGACGATGCCCACCAGCGGCGCGAACACGCCCATGGTGGCGCAGCGCACCTCCTCCACGCCGGACTCCGGCGGGAAAACGCAGGCGTAGCACGGCGCCTCGGGGTCGCGGCTGTCGTACACGGCGATCTGGCCGTCGAAGCCGATGGCCGCGCCCGATACCAGCGGCTTGCCGTGCTTGACGCAGGCGGCGTTGACGGCGTGGCGGGTGCGGAAGTTGTCGCTGCAGTCCAGCACCACGTTGGCGTCGGCGACCAGCTCGTCGAGACGCGCCGCGTCGGCCTTCTCCTGCAGCGCGATCACGCGCGCCTCGGGGTTCATGGCGTGGATGGCCGCGGCGGCCGAGAGCACCTTGGGCTGGCCTACGTGCGCCATGTCGTGGGCGATCTGGCGCTGCAGGTTGGTCACGTCGACCGTGTCGTGGTCCACCAGCGTGATGGTGCCCAGCCCGGCCGTGCCCAGGTACAGCGCCACCGGCGAGCCCAGGCCGCCGGCGCCAATCACCAGGGCGCGGCTGTCCAGCAGCTTTTGCTGGCCTTCCACGCCGAGTTCGTTGAGCAGGATGTGGCGCGAGTAGCGCAGCAGCTGGTCGTCGTTCATCGCGTCAGCATAGCCGCCGCCACAGCGCACAAAGCCCGCACGGGGCGGGCTTTGTCGTGGGCTGCGGTACTGCAGATGAGAGAAAACCGGTCAGTTGGTTTCGTTCTCGGGCTTGCGCTCGCTCATGGTCTTGCTCACGACCACGGGCTTGTTCTTGAGCCGGTTGAGCGCCTGGACGAGCTGGAAGTCCTCGGCGCTGCCGAACTCCGGCAGCGGCTTGGGCGGCTCGGCGCGCTTGGCCAGTTGCTCTTCAAGCTTCTGGCGCGCTTCCTCGCGGGCCTTCTCGCGGGCGGCGTCGCGCTTTTCCTCGCCCTGCACCAGGTGCTTGTCGAGGTCGGCCTCGCGCATGCGCAGCGCGGCGAAGACGTTGCCCTCGGCCGTCTCGTCCAACCACACGTCGGGCACGATGCCCTTGGCCTGGATGGAGCGGCCGCTGGGCGTGTAGTAGCGCGCGGTGGTGAGCTTCAGGGCCGTGTCCTGCGTGAGCGGGCGCACCGTCTGCACCGAGCCCTTGCCGAAGGTCTGCGCGCCCATGATCACGGCGCGCTTGTGGTCCTGCAGCGCACCGGCCACGATCTCGCTGGCCGAAGCCGAGCCCTCGTTGACCAGCACCACCATGGGCACCTTCTTGAGCGCATCCGGCAGCCGCTTGAGCGGGTCGGCACCGCCGCGGCGCTGGTAGAACTCGGACGAAGCCTTGAACGTCGCCTTGGAGTCCGGCAACTGGCCGTTGGTGGAGACCACCACCACGTCCGTGGGCAGGAAGGCCGCCGAGATGGCCACCGCGCCTTCGAGCAGGCCGCCCGGGTCGTTGCGCAGGTCCAGCACCAGGCCCTTGAGGTTGGGCTCCTGCTTGTAGATGTCCTCGACCTTGCGGACGAAGTCTTCCACCGTGCGGTCCTGGAACTGGCTCACGCGCAGCCAGGCGTAGCCGGGCTCGATCACGCGGGCACGCACGCTTTGCACGCGGATTTCCTCGCGCGTGATGGTCACCGGGAAGGTGCGGCTCTCGGACTTGCGGAACACCGTGAGCTGCACCTTGGTGCTGGGCTCGCCGCGCATGCGCTTGACGGCCTGGTCCATGCTCAGGCCCTTGACGGCCGTGTCGTCGATCTTGGTGATGAGGTCGCCGGCCTTGAGCCCGGCGCGGAAGGCGGGCGAGCCCTCGATGGGCGAGACCACCTTGACCAGCCCGTCCTCCATGCCGATCTCGATGCCCACGCCCACGAAGCGGCCGCTGGTGCCTTCGCGGAATTCCTTGAAACTCTTCTTGTCGAAGTACTGGCTGTGCGGGTCCAGCCCCGCGACCATGCCGGAGATGGCATCGGACAGCAGCTTCTTCTCGTCCACCGGCTCCACGTAATCGCTCTTGACGATGCCGAACACGGCGGCGAGCTGCTGCAGCTCTTCCAGCGGCAGCGGCGCGGTCGCGTTGCGGGCCACCGCCTGCAGCTGCATCGTGGTGAGCGCGCCCGCCACGGCGCCTATGGCCACAAGGCCAGCAACTTTCAATTTGGCACCCATGTGATGAGCTTTCCCGCGAGATGAACTAGCTTGGGCAGTATAAGTGGCGCCCCCCTGGGGTTCAGGGGCGCAAGGCCATAACTTGCGAGCGGCTGCGGACTTTCCACGGGCTATTTCACGGCCTTAGGGACGATGCCCGCCGCAGCGGCCCACGCCGGCCAGCCCGGCGACCTCCACGCGGTTCTTGCCCCCGCGCTTGGCGGCGCAGCAGGCGGCGTCGGCGGCTTCCAGCAGGGCGCGCGCGACGGCGCCCTCGCGCGGGCACAGCGCCACGCCCACCGACACGCCCAGGCGGGCGGCCGAGCCGCCGGGCAGGGCCACCGGCTCGGCCAGGGCCTGCATCAGCCGCCGGCCCACGGCCTGCGCGGCGGCCTCGTCGGTGCCCGGCTGCAGCGCGATGACGAACTCGTCGCCGCCGGTGCGCGCCACCAAGTCCGCCTCGCCCACCGCGGCGTGCAGTCGCGCCACGACCTCGCGCAGCGCCGCATCGCCCGCGGCGTGGCCGTGGCCGTCGTTGACGGCCTTGAAGCCGTCCAGGTCCAGCGCCAGCACGGCCAGCGGCTGGTGGCGTTCGCGCGCCTGGCGCAGCAGCGCGTCGAGTTTGAAGTCCAGCGCGCGGCGGTTGTAGGCGCCGGTGAGCGGATCGCGCAGCGACGCCTGCGCCAGCGCGGCCTGTGCCTGCAGCCCGGCCTGCACCAGGGCGCGCGTGCGCCGCAGCAGCCACATCGCGCCGGCCCCGGCCAGCGCCGGTGTGGCCACCAGCACCACCTGCATGAGCTGCTGCGCGTGGGCGCCCTGCAGCGCCGCCAGCAGCGCCACCGCCAGAACGAGCAGCAGCACGATGAAACCCAGCATGCCTACCCGCTGCAGCCGCTCGAAGCGCCGCAACACGCCGCCCGCAGCCGCCTCTTCGGCAAGCGCGGCAATCGCCGTGGCGGGATGGGATGAAAAAAGCGTGGCCATTTGCCCGCTATTCGTCGCGGACGGGAGGGGATGAAGTAAGCGCTTGTTGCCGAGCGTTGCGAGGATGTTGCAAACGGCGGCGAAACCCGGCGCTGGCCCAGAGGGAAGGCGGGGTCGATCCCTGTCGGCGGAATCGAAAAAAGGAGGAGGTAGAGAGAAAAGGGCTGGTCCCGCCGACAGGAATCGAACCTGTATTTGCCGCTTAGGAGGCGGCCGTTCTATCCATTGAACTACGGCGAGCGGACAGCGGGGCGCATTCTCGCACGGCCGGCGGCGGCGCCCCGGCGCGCCGGGGCTGGGGTCGCGCAGGGCGTCGGGTAGGTCAGTTCCAGCGCCAGGTCCACAGCACGTCCAGCGAGTTCTGCTCGCCGGACTGGCCGCGCAGCGTGAAACGCTGCGCCAGCCGGTAGATGAGCTGCCAGGTGCCCGCGGCCGTGCCGATGCCGCGCTCGTAGCCCACGTACCAGCGGCTCGATATCTGGCGGCCCAGCGACACCACCGTCTGCCGCACGTCGCCCGCCTCGCGCTGGCGCACGGCCACGTCGTCCAGCCCCAGCGCGTGAAAGAGTTGACCTCCCGCCGCCCCGCCTTCGCCCTGGCCGGCCAGCAGCGCCAGCGCCGCGCGCTGCAGCAGCGCGGTGTCGGTGCGGCCCAGGTTGTCCGACGCGCGGCCCATCACCAGCCAGGTCAGCTTGTCCAGCTCCGACAGCTCCGGCTCGCTGTACAGCCGCACCCTCGGGTTCTGCGCCGTGCCCACGATCTGCACGCCCACCTGCACCTCGTCCAGCTTGGGCCGTATGGCCAGGATGTCCAGCCGCGGATTGGCCGGCGCGCCGGTGAAGACGATCTCCCCGCGCCGGATTTCCATCTCCTGCCCGTAGGCCGCGTAGCGTCCCTGCAGCGTGCGCACCGTGCCCGCCACCTGTGGCCGCCCGCCCGGCGTGGTGATCAACACCTCGCCCGCCAGCCGCGTGTCCATGCCCTGGCCGCGCAGCCGCAAGCGCTGGCCCAGGTCCAGCCGCAGCTCCACGCGGGTGTTGCGCATGAGGGCCGAAGGCTCCGCGGCCACCGCCGCCGCCCCGGCCGGGGCGTGGGGGCGGTGGAGCACCGTGACGTCCTCGTCCAGCGCCGGTGCCTCGCTGCGGCTGATGTCGATGAAGCCCTCGTCCACGGCCAGGCGGCCGTCCAGGGCCAGGCGGGGGCCTTGCAGGTTCAGCGCCGCCTGCCCGCTGACGCTCAGGTTGCGGTCGAACCGGCCCAGCACGCGGAATCGCTCCAGTTGCAGCTTCAGCGCCGCGCCCGGCGTGGCGCCGAAGGTGGCGCCGCCGGTGACGTCCAGCCGGCCCTCGCCGGCGCGCCAGGTAAAACGTTCGATGTGGGCGTCCTCGCCGCGCAGCGCCATGGCGATCTCACCGTCGCGCAGCTCCACGCCCTGCAGCAGGTTGCGCAGGCCCAGGCGCGAGGCGTCCAGCCGCCCGGTGATCTCCGGCGCGCCGAAGCGCCCGCTCAAGCCCGCGCCGGCATGCAACTGGCCACCCAGGCGCCAGCCCGGCGGCACCCAGGGCGCCCACACGCCCAGGTCGTCCACGCGCAGCTCCAGCACGCCCTGCAGCGCGTCGCCCGGCGCGGGCCAGGGCAGCCCCGGGCGGCTTTGCACGACCTGCGCCCCGGCCAGCACGCCGAAGTGCCGCGCGGCCATGGCCTGGGTGAAGGTCCAGCGGCCGTCCTGCACCTGCAGCGCCAGGCGCAGGTCCGTCATGCCGAAGCTTTCAACCATGCCCAGCTCGTCAGTGCGGCTGAGATCGCCGCGGCGGCGCTCCAGCACCACGTCGCCGGCCGTGGCCGCGGTGCTGTCAAAGCGCAACTGGCCGCCGATCTCCAGGTCGCCGCCCCAGCCGAAGTCCGGCTGCAGCCGCTGCAGCCAGGGCGCCGCGCGCAGCGCCGGCAGCTCGGCGGCCACGCGCAGGCGCGGTGCGGCGTCCGGTGTGGCGGGCGCCGTCCATTCCAGTTGCGACCAGCGCAGCGCCGCGCCCAACACGTCCAGCGCGCCCGGCGACAGGGCCACGCTGCGCAGCGCCGGGTCGAATTGCAGTGCCGCCTGCACCGGCCCCGCGCTCAGCCAGGGCGTGGAGCGCCCGCCGCGCGTGCGCGCCTGCAGCGCCTGGAGCTGCAGGTGCCAGCGGTCCACCGCGCCGGCCTGCCAGGCGCCGCTGCCGCGCAGGCTGAGGTCCGTGCCGTTGGACGGTCCCGTCAAGCCGTCGGCCCAGGCCGGCAGCCGCAGCGGGGTGGAGGCCTGCAGGTCCAATTCATGCGCGGCCCAACGGCCGGCCAGGCGGGCGCGCAGGCTGTCCAGCCGCGCGGCGCCGTCCTGCTGCAGCCCCGCGGCGTCCAGCGTGAGCGACAGCGGCGCATCTCCCGCCTGCGGCGCGCGCAGCGACCAGCGCGCCTGCGCCCGCGCCAGCTTCCACGGGCCCGCGGCCAGGGCGGTGGTTTCAAGCGAGCCCTCGCTGCGCCAGTCGCGCGCGCTGCCGCCCTGGAACCGCGCCTGGCCGCGCAGGCTGCCTTCGCGTGGCCACAGCGCCGGCAGGGCAGGATGCAGCCGCGCCAGCGGCGTGAGGACGGCCAGCGCGGGCGCGTCCACGTCCACGCTCCAAGTGGGCGTGGCCGAGGCACCGGCGGCGCGGGCTTCGACCTGGAGCCGGTTGCCGCCCAACTGCAGCCGCGCCTGCGCCCGCGGCCCCGCGCCCGCGTCGCGCCAGGAGAGGTCGCCCTGCAGCGGCACGCCGGCCAGCCGGCTGGGAGAAAGATTCACCGAGGCCTGCCCGCGCAACGTCCGCGGCAGCGCGGCGCCGGCAGCCGCCGAGAGCTGCGCGTCCCACTGCCCGCTGAGCGAGGTGCCGGCGGGCGCGTCCGGCCACCAGGGCTGCAGCGTGAAATCGCGCAGCCGGCCGCGGCTTTGCGCCTGCCAGGCGCCCGTGGCGTCGCGCTCGAAGCGGCCTTCACCCTGCGCTTGGGCCGTGCCGGCGCGGGCGTTGAACTCGGGCACCTCCACGCGCCACGTGCCGGCGCCGGGGGCGCCCTCGCGCTGCGCCTGCAGCGAGGCGCTGAGCTGCAGGGGCAGGCGGTTCTCGTCCTGGCCGCTCAGCGCCGCGCGCAGGTTCATACGCAGCGGCGCTGGCAGCGGCTGTGCCGCCGCGGGGGGCGCCGTGCCGGGCAGGGGCAGGCCGGCGATCTCGGCGGCCAGCGGTCCGTCCAGCCGCAGCGCGGGCAGGCGCGGGTCCAGCCGCGAGAGCTGCAATTGGCGCGCGCGGATGTCCAGCGTGAGCGTGGACTGCTCCCAGCGCCCGCTGCCGCTCAAGCTGCCGGCACGGCCACGCGCGTCGCCCAGCTCCAGGCCCAGCGCCTGCAGCTCCAGCAGGTCGCGCCGCCCGGGGCGCGCCGCCAGCGTGACTTGCGCGCTGCGCAGCGGCAGCCGGTGTTCCGTCCAGCGGCCGGGGCGGGCGTTGTCCAGCGCCAGGTCCAGCTCCAGCGGCGTGCCGGCGCTGCCGCCTTGCAAGTCGGCGTGGCCGGTGAGCGCGGTCACGGGCAGCGCGGGCGCGAGGGCGGAGAGGTCCAGCCCCTGCGTGCGCGCCTGCAGCGAGGGCAGCGGCCAGTCGGCAAAGGGCGTGAAGCGGGCCTCGGCGTCCAGGCTGGCGGACGCGGCTGGGGTGCCGGGCAGGGCGCGGCGCTTGCCGCCGGGCGGCGTCGCGGGCGCGTTGGAGTCGGCGGGCGGGCTGCGCAGCGTGGCGCGGGCGCTGAATTGGGCCAGCGTGCCGTCCAGCGTGAGGGCCGCCTGCCAGGGCGGCGACACGCCTTCCAGCGACGCAGCCTGCGCCTGCCCCTGCAGCGCCAGCGGCGCTTGGGCGCCGAGCTGTGCGCTGGCCGACACCGCCATCTGCTGCCAGCGCAGCGACAGCGCGTTGAGCCGGTGCACGCGCCCGGCCTGCGCGCCGAGCTCGGCGCTGAGCGCGAGCTCGCTCACGGTTTGCGCATCCAGCTGCAGCGTGGCGACCTTCAGGCTGTCCACGCGCAGGCGCAGCGGCAGTTGCAGCGAGGCGGGGGCGCGCAGGGGCGGGCTGCCGGTTTGGGCCGAGGTCCAGGCCACGCGTTGGGCGCTGGGGGCGGTGAGGGTGAGGCCCAGCCAGCCGCCGGGCGGGCGGAAAGTCCAGTGCAGGTTGCCCAGGGAGAACTGGTCGATGTCCAGCCGGGCGCCGTTGCGGCCGCTCCAGCGCAGCCGTTCGAAGGCCAGGGCGCCGCCCTGCAGCCCGCCGCGCAGGCCGGCGATCTCCACGCCCGCGCGCGGCAGCCACCACGTCAAGCCCGCGGGCGACAGCGCCCACCACAGCGCCGCGCCGCCGGCCGCCAGCAGTGCCAGCAAAGCCGGCAGCAGCGCGAGCCACCAGCGCCGGCGGGGGCGCGTGGGCGGCACGGCCGGGGGCGGGGCGTGGGGCGTGGGCGGCGTTTGGGCGTCAGCGGTGTCGTTGGGCATCAGGGCGTATCGGGGGGCCGGAAGTGGTGAAGGGGTGGCGGCAGGGCTGGAGGCGGGGCGCCGCAGGGGGCTTGCCGTTCGCGGCGGCCCTCGCCGCGGGCATTTTCGGGGGACGTTCAGGCGCTTGGGCAGGTCGTGAGCCGTGGCGCTGCGTGCTCCCGGTCTGAGCCGTGGGCCGATGTGTGGACACGGCAACTTCGGTGTGCCTGCGATCCGGCGCTCTGGGATGACGAAGCCATTTGCGCGACCGGCGCGGCAGGCTCCCTGAACACGGTGTTAGACCGTCTAACGCCCTCCATCGCCCAACGCCTCCACCCGCGCCGGCACGGTGCGCGTCTAGAACGTCACGCCCACGCTCAGGTGCAGCCGCACGCGCTGCTCGGCCGTGGCGTAGGCCAGGTCCAGCCGCAGCGGCCCAACGGGGCTGCGGTAGCGCAGGCCCAGGCCGGGGCCCCAGACAGGCTGCAGGCCGCCCCAGTGCTGCGCGGCCTGGCCCACGTCCACGAAGGCCGCGCCCCACAGCGCCGGCAGCGCCGCCGACAGCGGGTGCGCCACCTCGGCGCTGGCCGTGAACAGCACGTTGCCGCCGGTGATGGCGCCGTTGACCGTGGGGGCGAGCGAGCGGTAGGCGTAGCCGCGCACCGACTCGTCACCGCCCGCGCGGAACTGCTGCGACTCCGGCACCAGCACGTTGGCCCTCACGAACACCTGGCCCAGCTCCACGCGCGCCTGGCCGTACCAGTTCGCTCCCAAGGGCCGGTAGCCGGTGAGCCGCGCGTACAGCCTTGTAAAAGGGCCGGCCGCGGCGTCGCTGCTGCGGGCCTGGCCCACGGCGCCCTGCAGCGACAGCGTCCAGCCCCGCGTGGGCAGCAGCACGCTGTCCAGCCGGCGCAGCACGAGGTGGTGGTGCAGCGACAGCGCCTCGACGTGCGTGGACGGCTGCGCCCTGTCGCCGGGCTCCTGGTTGGAGCTTTCGAACTGCACGAAGCTGAAGCGGTCGGCGCGCGGCGTGGTCTGGTCGCGGCCCAGGCGCAGGCGCAACGAGCGCACCACGTCCTCGTCCGACACCAGCCGCTCGGCCTGCACGCTCACCAGGTTGCGGTGCATGCCGGGCAGGATGTGCGTGGCCAGCTCGCCCTCCCAGGCCTGGCGCAGTTGGGCGACTTCGACCTTGTCGCGCGCCGTGGCGTCCCAGCCGAAGGCGCGGCGGTGCCAGTGCTCGACGCTGGCGCGCGCGCCGGTGTTGGCGTCCACGCCCAGCGCCACGTTGGCCTGCTGCAGCGGCAGCTCGCGAAGCGCCACCACCACGGGCGCGGCCTCGGGGCCTTGCGAGGTGTCCAGCGTCACGGTGGCGCGCTCGTACAGGCCCGCCAGGTGCAGCCGGTCCTGGTAGTCCAGCAGCAGGGTTTCGCTGGCCGGCGTACCGGGATTGAAGCCGGCCAGGTTGCGCACGGTGGCTTCGTCCTGGCGCTGCAGACCTTCGATGCGCAGCGGGCCGGTGAGGAAGAGGGGGCCGCTGTCGGCCTGGACGGACAGGCGCGCTTCCTGCGTGGCCGCGTCCACCTGCGCGGCGCTGTCCTCCAGCCGCGGCTCGGCGTAGCCGGCGGCGCGCAGTTGCGTGAGCAGGGCGCGCTTGCCGGCGGACCAGTCGGCATTGCGAAAGGGCGCGCCTGGCGGCAGCGGCCAGCGGCGGCGCACATCCTCGTCCAGCACCGCGGCGCCGCGCTCGCCCGCCTCGCGGCGGCGTTGCAGGTCGCCCGCGATGTCCAACTGCAGTTGCGACACCCGCGTGCGCGCGCCCGGATCGACGACCAGCGCCACCACCGGCGGCGCGCCGTCCTCGCGGCGCAGGCTGACTTGGGCGTTGAAAAACCCCTCGGTTTCCAGCAGCGCGCGCACCTGCGCGGGGGCAGCGGCGATGAGCCGCGTGAGCTCCGTGGCGTCCACCTCGGCGTTGGGCGCGACGCGGCGCAGCCGCGCCAGGTCCAGGTGTTCCAGCAGCAGCGCGCGCAGCGGCGCGTTGTCCAGCTCCACGCGCAGGGTGTAGGGCGGCGGCAGCGCCTGGGCCTGCGCGAGCCGGGCCTGGCCATCGGCTTCCTGGGCATTGGGCCGCAGCAGCGCGCAGCCGCCCAGGAGCAGCGCCGGCGCCAGCAGCGCCGCCGTGCGCAGGCGCCGGAGTGCTGCCGCCGGTGGCCGCGCTGGGTGCTGCCCTGAGTACTGCCCTAAGTACCGCCGTGGTTGCCGCGGCCCCCTCATTTGCTCAGCAGCCGCATGGCCCCTTCCAGGCCGGCGAGGGTGAGCGGGAACATGCGCGGGCCTATGAGCTGCTGCACCAGCGCGATGCTCTGGCGGTACTGCCACAGGCCTTGCGGCTCGGGATTGATCCAGGCGCAGTGCGGGTAGTGGTGGGCCAGGCGCTGCAGCCACTCGGCGCCGGGCTCCTCGTTGTTGTATTCCACGCTGCCGCCGGGCTGCAGGATCTCGTAGGGGCTCATGGTCGCGTCGCCCACGAACACTAGTCGGTAGTCGTGGTTGTAGGTGCGCATGAGGTCCCAGGTGGCGGTGCGCTCGGCATGGCGGCGCTGGTTGTGCTTCCACACGAAGTCGTAGACGCAGTTGTGGAAGTAATAGAACTCCAGGTGCTTGAACTCGCTGCGCGCCGCGGAGAACAGCTGCTCCACGGCCTTGACGTGCTCGTCCATGGAGCCGCCCACGTCCATGAGCAAGAGAAGCTTCACGTTGTTGTGCCGCTCGGGGACGAAGCGGATGTCCAGCAGCCCGGCGTTGGCGGCCGTGGCGTGGATGGTGCCGTCCAGGTCCAGCTCCTCGGCGGCGCCTTCGCGGGCAAAGCGGCGCAGCCGGCGCAGCGCGAGCTGCATGCCGCGGGTGCCGATCTCGGCCGTCTCGTCGTAGTCCTTGAAGGCACGGCGCTCCCACACCTTCACGGCGCTCTTTTCCTTGCCGGGGCCGCCCATGCGCACGCCGCGCGGGTTGATGCCGCCGTGGCCGAAGGGGGATGTGCCGTTGGTGCCTATCCACTTGGAGCCGCCCTCGTGGCGCTCCTGCTGCTCGTCCAGGCGCTTCTTGAGCGTCTCCATCAGCTCGTCCCAGTCCATGGCCTCCAGGGCCGCGCGCTGCTCGGGGGTGAACTCGCGCTCCAGCGTGCGGCGCAGCCAGTCGTCCGGCAGCTCCAGGGCGACGTCGATCTGCTCCACGCCCTTGAAATAGGCGCCGAAGGCGCGGTCGAAGCGGTCGAACAGCGTTTCGTCCTTGACCAGCGCCAGGCGGGCGAAGGCATAGAACTCGTCCACCGAGGGTTCGATCACGCCGGCCTTGAGGCCCTCCAGCAGGGTGAGGAACTCCTTGAGGGACACCGGCAGCCGCGCCGCGCGCAGGCTGTAGAAGAAGTCGATGAGCATTTGGGCGGTCTTCCTGGGGTCGCGGGGCAGCCGCCAGGGGCGGCGGCCAGCGGCGCGCCCCCGGAATGGGAGGGATTGTGCGCGGTGCGGCGCCGGGGCGCCGGGGCGGCTCAGCGCGCGGCCGTGCCGGGGTCGTGGCGGCGGAACCAGCGCAGCAGCTCGCCCAGCACGCGGCGGGCGTGGCGCGGGCGGCGCAGGTCGGGGGCGTCCAGCACCAGCAGCCGCGAGGGCACCTCCAGCGCCTGCAGCGCGTGGTGGTGGGCCAGGGCCTGCTGCAGCGGCACGCGCGCGTCGCCCGCGGCGTGGACGATCAGCATGGGCGTGCGCATGCCCTCGGCGCTGGCCTGGGGGCTGGCGATCAGCAGGGCCTCGGGGTTGGCCCAGGGCAGGGCGCCCAGGGCGGCGACGAAGCGGGGCCAGTCGCGGCTGGCGAGCATGGCGTCCCAGTCGAACACGCCCCCCAGGCAGGCCAGCGCCGCGTGCGGCGAGCGCCGGGCGTTGAGCCAGGCGGCGAGGAAGCCGCCGAAGCCGCCCAGCCCGGCCGCGAAGAGCCGCCGCGCGTCCGCCCAGGGCTGGCGCTGCAGCCAGGCGGTGGCGGCCTGCAAGTCCTGCAGCTCCAGCTCGCCCCAGCGGTGGGTGATGCTGTCCAGGAAGGCATAGCCGTGGCCGGCGCTGCCGTGCACCTGGGCCTGCGCCACCACGCAGCCGCCCAACGTGGCCAGCAGCGCGGGGTTGAAGGCCGTGCTCCAGCGCTCGCCCGCGCCGCCGTGCGGGCCGTCGGGCAGCAGTTGCAGCACGGGGTAGCGGCGCGTGGCGTCGAAGCCGGGCGGGTAGTGCAGCTGGAGCGTGAACTCCTCGCCCAGCGCGCCGGTGAGCGTCACTTCCTCGGCCACGCCCAGGTCCACGCCGGGCAGCAGCGTGTCGTTGAACCGCTCCACGCGCAGCGGCGGCTGCCCCGGCAGGTGCATGTGCACGCGGGCGGGGTGCTCCAGCGCGTCGGCCACGGTCACCAGGGTGCCGGCGGTCTTGTCGAAGGCGCGCAGCCAGCCGCCGCGCACCAGCACCTCGGCACGGCGGTCGGCCACGTCGAAGCGCCACAGGTGTTTTACACCGCGCTGGCGGGCGCGCAGCAGCACGGCCAAACCGTCCTCTTCCCAGCGCAGGGGCGCTTCGACCTCGTGGTCCCAGGCGGCGCTGAGCACGCTCCAGGCGGCCGTCTCGCCGTCCCACAGCGCCAGTTGCGCGGGCTGGTTGTGCTTGAGGCCGACGTGGCGGGCCAGGAAGGCGACGCGCCCGCCGTCCAGCGCCGAGGCCGGCGCGCAGCGCGGGGCGAAGCAGTCCCAGCCCGCGTCGCGCACCAGCCAGCGCAGCGCGCCGCTGGCGAGGTTGAGCTCGGCCAGGGCGCGCGCTCCGCCGGGCTGGCGCGGGGCGCATGCAAAAACGACGTGGCGGCCGTCGGCGCTGACGTCCCAGGCGTCGGGGGCGTCGTCCAGCGCGCAGGGCAGCGCGGCGAACAGGTCGCGCACGCCGCCTTCCAGGTCGAACAGCAGCAGGTGCACGGCGCACGGCTCGGCGCTGTCTGCCTCGTGCACGCCCTCGCGCGCCAGGCGCTGCAGCCGGCGCAGGCGGCGGACCTGGGCTTCGGTGTCCGGCAGGTCCGGCCAGGTGCGGGTGGCGGCCAGCAGCCCGCGGCCGTCCGGCAGCCAGCGCGGGGCGGACACGCCGGTGGGCACGGTCGCCAGGGCGCG